>CABSKZ010000449.1 GCA_902478395.1 uncultured Eubacteriales bacterium
ATTCGTCGGCAGCGTCAGATGTGTATAAGAGACAGGTGTTTGTCGAAACGCTCTTTCCATCCTTCATCGCGTAATAGGTGCTTCGTGCAAAGCCCATTTTCTCAAGGCGGTATGAGGAAATATTCTTCTTTTTCAACGTCCGAAACAGCGGTTCATAGCTGATCAATTTCCTCACCCCCTGAGCGGATTTTCCGATAAATAAAGTATATCCGCAAAATTGGGGCTTGCCGTATGTCAAAATATTCGTACATAATATAGGGGGGTGATGTATTATGCACGGTGAGGAAAAGGATTATCAAGAAGTTCTAACACCCAGTTATCACGGCGAGCTATGCAGGCACAACGGGGAGAATCCCGACTACGAAATCGCGTGCGACGAATGTGACTATTATTTAATGTGTTTTCCCGACTGGAAGGCAGCATCTTCCGGGCGGCACATTCCTAAGCAAGATTAACTACAGAAATCCTCCGGCGCGTCCGCGTGGCCGAACAGAAAACAGGAACGCATCGTCTCACCTTCATTCTGTATTAAAAATACATCTGTACTTTTATGTCATTCTAACATGACGATTCTGTATTTACAATACAGATGTGCATAATACAGAGGGGTGAGTAATGGATGTCCATTGACTATACAGACGTTGGTCAGAGAATAAAACGGCTCAGAATGGAAAAAGGGCTCACCCAGGAACGGTTATCGGAGGCCATCGGCGTCGGCCCCAGTCACATGAGCCACATAGAATCGGGGTCGACCGTTCCCAGCCTGGAGGTATTTATCGCCATTCTGAACGCGCTGGACTGTTCCGCCGACGAGCTGCTCTGCCGGGAGACGAAGGCGGGGAAGCCCCTGCTGAACAGCTGGCTCACGGAGATTATTGCGGATTGCGACCCGACGGAGACGAAAATTCTGTCGGATATCGTGATTGCGGCAAAGCAGACGCTGCGGAAAAACAGAATGAACGACTAAGGAACCTCCGAATAAATCGTCTGCGGCTGTGAGCGGAAAATCTCTCGCTCACAGCTCTTGCCGATTTATACTACTCTAGATGAGCAAATTCATAAAATAGACAAAACGCCCCTATAGCGACGAGCACCCGCACAGAGAGGCTGGGGAACTCCATCTTTGCAAGTCAAGAAAGACCACGCTACAGTCAGAATAATCAAAAAGCGGTCAATCGCTATAGCAGTGCGGATCATAAAGGATTTTAGTCCCAGATAGCGCTTTTGCTGTTTGAACATGACTTCTATTTTCCAACGGTGTGTATAGTTGCTCCAGGATTTCAGCATCAGTAAGCGTAAAATCAGAGCACAAAAACACTTTCAAGGTGTTACAGACCCCGAATTTTTCCTTTGGATATGTAAGCAGTACAACAGCTCTTTTAAGCTTGTTAAGAGGGCCTTCATAACGATGTACGAAATACTCCTGACCTTTCACCGTTACAAGATGAAATTGGTCTTGTTTGCGTGTTGCCGCATAGGCGCTGGCGGAAATGCGCATCCCGTCAGGGTAAAGGATCCGATTTGACTTCATTGCGCCTATTAAATGGCATTTCTTTGTGATACATTTGTTCCAAACCTGGGCATTTGTATACCAGCTGTCCATGAGTACGTAAACAGGGTGTTCCGTTTCTGAGAGTGCGTCAATTGCGTTTAAGGTCATGTCCACTTTAGAGCCATGTTCCGGACAACAGCGCTGAAGGCTGTAACAAAGTGTGTGACTGCCGGTGCTTACGATCGCAGCGTGCATTTGGAAGCAATATACCTGTTTTCCTTCCAGATAGGAATAATGCCAGCCAACACCTTCCGTTGGGCGAACCGCGTGCCTGGGTGCTTTCTTTTTGCAATAACAGTATCGTCTATGCTAAGGTATACCGGCTGTTTTGCGGATTTTGCAACGGACAAGATGGATTGGAAACTGTTCCTGCGCTGCACGGCCTCTACAGCCATGTGGTCCCATTTTCCTTTGGACAGAAAATGGCCATACGTCGTCCTATGACCAAACCCCAGCTCCGCATAATCTGTCATTTTCCCGCCATGCCCTTTCTGAGCCATAGCCAAAATCATTTCCTGGATACGTCTCTGAGGTACACTGCTCAAAAAAGCGAATCCATTTTCATGAAAACGCTTGCGAAGTTCTTCACCGACTGTTATAATATGTTCCATAGGGCACTCCTTTTTTGGTCCATGTGGTTGGTGGTTCTTCTACATTGTACCATAATTGGAGTGCCTTATGCTATTGGTTATTTTTCGGATTTGCTCATTTTGAGTTATATTATGAAAGGATCTATATAAAGGCAACAGGCTTCAAATCATCCCAAAATACTGTAGTGCGTCTCGAATTGCTTTTTCTTTTTCCGGGGGACAGGTCGGAACTTGCCTGGTATCCTCAGACTTCGGCAGATTGTAGTTCTTCCCAACATCCAGTCCGCACTTCCGTTTCACCTGAGAAATATACAGACTGGAAACCTTTAAGCCGGAGTGTTCCAAAACATACGCTTTGATCTGCGGATAGGTTGCGCCATCCTGAAACTCCGACATATCCATATCTTCCAAAGGG
>CABSKZ010000450.1 GCA_902478395.1 uncultured Eubacteriales bacterium
ACATATTCCTTAAACGTCATACCGGTTTTTCTGGCAAAATATTTTGAGAGATAGCCGTAATCGTATTTTAAAAGCCCGGAGAGGGTGCGGAGTGAACACTCCCTCTGATAATTTTCATCAATATAGGAAAGCATTTCATGCAGAAGCCGTGTGGCTTCTGTTTTCTTTTGCTCCGAAACCGTGACGTATTTCTGAAACTCTCCGCAGAGACGATACAAAAATGACTTTATGTAATATTGGTTTTCCGGTGCAAAGGTCAAATAGAATGATTCCGAAAAAGGAAAAACGCTTGTGACAGGCAGTTTATAGCGATAGGACGAGGTAAAGTCGCCAATTAATTCCGGCGCAAAAATAAAAATGACACAGCGGGAATGACTGCGGGTATGGTAGGAATGCAGCTGGTTTGGAAAGAAGATTGCAGCTTCTCCCCGCTTCGCAGTTTCTGAGCGGCCGTCCACTGTCAAATCAATTTCTCCATCCAATACACAAATGGCCTCAAAGCAGCGGTGAAAGTGAACCGGAAAGGAGAAATCAAGATTTTCACCATAGTGAAAATGGGTTTCGCTTCCAAAATTTCTCTTTTCGTAGAAAAACATTTTACTCACCTGAAAAGACTAATTTTGTCTATTAGTATACCATGAATGACTTGCAATTACAATGGGAGAACGCGTATAATTGAATTAAATTTTTAGAGAAGGGGCGGATAAACATGAAAAAAGCATTGATTGTTCAGGGCGGCTGGCAGGGACATGAGCCTGTAGAGGTCTCCGCGCTGTTTGCGGAAATTTTGAAACAGGAGGGAATCAGTGTGGAGGTGTCGGACACGCTGGATAGCTTTGCGGATCAGCAGAAGTTAAAAAGCTTGGACCTGATTATTCCTGTTTGGACAATGGGGGAAATCAAGCCGGAATATGTGGAAAATGTGTCGGAAGCGGTAGCATCCGGCGTCGGGCTGGCCGGATGCCACGGCGGAATGTGCGACTCGTTCCGCAACAGCACAAAGTGGCAATTCATGACGGGGTCACAGTGGGTGGAGCATCCAGGAAACGACGGAGTGGAATACACGGTCAATATCAAAAAATCGTCCGCTTCCAACATTACGGAAGGCATGGACGACTTTACAGTGAAATCGGAGCAGTATTACATCCATGTGGACCCAGCAGTCTGCGTTCTTGCGACGACAAGATTCCCGGTCATTGACGGTTATCACGCGTCAAACGGCGCGGTTGACGTGCCGGTTGTTTACACAAAGCGCTGGGGACGCGGAAAGGTGTTTTATAACAGCTTGGGCCATGTGGCAAATGTGTTTGACTGCAAAGAGGCGAAGGAACTGATGCGGCGCGGCTTCCTCTGGGCCGCCGGATTGGAGGGGCAGATATGAAGAAAGTCGGCGTGGGTGTTGTAGGCTGCGGAAATATCAGTGGTATTTATTTTCAGAATCTGACCCAGACATTTCTCAATGTGGAGGTCCTTGCCTGCGCGGATTTGGACGCGGCACGCGCAAAGGAAGCGGCGGAGAAATGGAATATTCCGCATATCATGACCTTTGAAGAAATGCTGAAGAAAGAAGAGATACAGATTATTTTAAATCTGACGACTCCGAAATCGCATTACAGCATTTGTAAACAGGCATTACTTGCGGGGAAAAACGTCTATGTAGAAAAGCCGCTGAGCCTGTCTGTTGAAGATGGGCTGGAGCTGGTCCGGCTGGCAGAAGAAAACGGGCTTTTGCTCGGCGGTGCGCCGGACACCTTTATGGGGGCAGGAATTCAGACCTGCCGGAAACTGATTGAAGACGGCTATATTGGCCGGCCTGTTGCAGCATCCGCCTTTATGATGTGCCGCGGCCATGAAAGCTGGCATCCGGATCCGGAATTCTATTATAAACCCGGAGGCGGCCCAATGCTGGACATGGGTCCGTATTATCTGACCGCATTAGTGAACCTGATGGGAGGAGTCAGCGAAGTATGTGGAATGAATACCTCCGCATTTCCGACTAGGACCATTACAAGCGAAAAAAAATATGGGCAGACGATTACAGTGGAAACAGATACGCATGTGGCTGGCCTGTTGAGGTTTGCGAGCGGCGCTGTCGGTACTATTATCACCAGCTTTGATGTAAGCGCCAGCACATTACCGCGCATTGAAATTTATGGGACCAAAGGGTCGGTTTTGGTTCCGGACCCGAATACCTTCGGAGGCCCTGTGCAGCTTTCTACAATGGATAAAGGCGGTTTTAAGGAAGTTCCGTTGACACACATCTATGCGGAGAACAGCCGAGGAATCGGAGTCAGCGATATGGCGAAATGCTTGCTGGAGGGCGGCTCTTTGCGCGCCGGTTGCGGCCTGACCAGCCACGTGTTGGAAATCATGTGCGCTTTGAAGGAAAGTGATGAACGCAAGCAATATATCAGCCTGAAAACCTCCTGTGATAAGCCGGAGCCTGTGTCGGCTGACCTGATCAAGGGACAAATTTAAACTATTTCATATAAAAAGAACCCGCTCAACGCGGGTTCTTTTTATATGAAAGGATGCCTGTTTTTGTG
>CABSKZ010000451.1 GCA_902478395.1 uncultured Eubacteriales bacterium
CAGGACAGATGATTACTATTCCCGAGATGGTAGTATTCAACAAAGACAATATTGAAGAGTATGCTAAGCAGTTCTAAACGCGATTAAAGACAAAAGCGGTGGCATCCGTCTTGCACGGGTGCCATCCGCACATTCCGACTGACAGCGCGGAAAGACGCGTGCAATTTTATTCGATTCCGAAGGTACAGGCTACGGCCTATCAGTATAGAAAAATTTGCCGCATGGCAGTGAAACAATATAAAGAAAACAGGAGACAGTCTCATGAGAGGATTAAAGGGAAAATCCGCACTGGTAACGGGCGGTTCGAGGGGCATTGGTAAGGCATATGTCGACAGGCTTCTGGAAGAAGGCGTAAAAGTATTGTTCTGCGGAAGAAACGCAGAGTCCGGCAGAAAGACCCTGGAAGAGATGAGGGCAAAATATAAAGATGGTGTTGTAGAATTTATGGCGGCGGACATGGATGATGTAAAAACGCCGGAGCTGCTGATCGCAAAAGCGATAGAGCTGTTTGGCGGTCTGGATTTTCTGGTCAACAACGCGTTCCCGTTCACGGCCAAGGGTGTTGACGCGACGATCGAGGATTGGGAGCATACGATGATGGCGGGTCCTGTCGCTTATGCGAGAATGATACAGGAATATGTGAAGCAGCGCGGCAGAGGCAAGGGTGCAATCGTTCTGACGTCGAGCATATCGGGCCTTATTGCGCAGCCCAACCGCTGGACATACAATATGGCAAAGGGTGCGGTTAAACAGCTGACCAGATGCGCGGCGATGGATCTGGCGCCGGATATCCGCGTTAACTGTTTAAGCCCGGGCTGGGTGTGGACAGACGAGGTGGCAAAGGCTACGCCGGACGGCACAAGAGAATCTGCGCCAAAGGCATGGGATGAATACCATCTGATCAACCGCTTGCAGGAGACAGACGAGATTGCAGCAAGCATGGCATTTTTACTGTCGGACGACGCCTGCGCAGTAACAGGCCACGATCTGTTTGCAGAGGGCGGCTATCTGGCGATGGGGCCGGAGGGCATTGGAAAAGACGCGAACTTTGCCGGAAGCGTCTGATAGGGAGGCGGCTATGGCGAAATATATTGATCTGACAGCGGAGATGTTTAACGGCGCTCCGACGATGGCGATGGACCCGAAAATTGATATTACGTGGCACTGCAGTCTGGATACGCTGGGATATAATCTCTCACGGATGACCATGTCGACCCATCAGGGAACGCATATGGACGCGCAGAGGCACTTTTTCAACGATGGAGAGACGATAGACCAGATCAGCTTGGACAGGTGTATTACACGGGCTTTTAAAATAGACCTTCCGAATAAGGGGCCGAAGAGCGTGATCACCGTGGAGGATGTGGAGCCCTATGCGGATAAATTTGAGAAGGGGCTGAACGTGGTTCTCAATACGGCATGGGATAAAGTATTCCCCAAGCCGGAGTTTGCAACGGATTTTCCGGTGTTTGACAGGAAACTGGCAGATTGGTTTGTGGAAAAAAAGGTTGGACTGGTAGGGATGGATATGCCGACGCCCGGAGGAGACTGGCAGTATACGCACCTGACAATGCTGGGCGCGGGAATCATCATCGTGGAAGGACTGGCAAATCTGAACGCCGTTACGGCGGACGAGTTTACGCTGATCACTCTGCCTCTGAAGCTCAAGGGTAAGGATGGTTCGCCGATTCGTGCGGTAGCAATAGAAGATTAATATCAAAAACGGAAAAACGGAAGGAATACATCCTTCCGTTCAGCTTGTCAAAAAAGGCGCTCGCGCCTTTTTTGACACATTGCCGCGTTTGCGGCTGCGCCTTTCCTGTGCGCTGTGCGCACGGTCGGAAAAACGCGATTGGTGTGGGCTTCGCACGCGCATGTCGCGCTCGCCCACGATTTTACACTTTGCGGTGAAATATCCTTAATAAACTCTCACTTTTATCGCAAACGAAGGTTTTTTGACAGACTAAGACCGTAATTTTACGGTCTTTTTTTCATCCTCACAAACAGGGATAACAGCGCCCGCCCCCGGAAGGGAATCAGAGGATAGAGGTAGGAATTGTTAAAGACCGTCCGGTTTGTCAACAGAAGAACGGCAATAACGACAAGACCGGCAATGAAGCCCCACAATCCAAACAGAGAGATCAGAATGATGAGCATAATGCGGCAAAGCTTGACAGCATAGCCAAGTTCAAAGCTGGGTTGTGTAAAATTGCCGATGGCGACAAGCCCCATGTACATGATGACCTCGGCGGAAAACCAGTGAGCCTGCACGGCGAAATCCCCAAGAATCAACGCTCCGAGTACGCTGAAGGAATTTGAAAGGGCGGACGGGGTGTTGAGGGAGGCCAGCTTTAACCCGTCGATTGCCAGCTCGAAAATGATCAGCTGAAGCCACAGGGGAATCCCGGCAGGCTCTTTGATCGCCAGAAAAGAGAGCGATTCAGGCAGGGAGGATGGGTTGTTTGCCAGAAAAAACCACAGGGGCGTCAGAAGAAGTGTGGCGAGAAACATCACCATGCGCACGAATCTCAGATAGGTTCCCAC
>CABSKZ010000452.1 GCA_902478395.1 uncultured Eubacteriales bacterium
TCTTCACAGAAAAAGAGGTCCTAGGGGCGCGGGGAAGGAATCGTCCCCGCAAACCAACCATTTACAGGAATAAACCGTCTCCATATATAAATATGAACATCTCTGAAATACCCCTATTTTTTGATATGTTGTTAGCCGTTACTTTACTATAAATAATCCACTTCCGCCCTCGGCGCGACCTACTTTTGAATGCAAAAGTAGGCAAAACAAAGGGGGGATTTCGATTTCCCCCCTTTACCCCCTTAAAACGACACAGGGGCTCCGCCCCTGGACCCCATTTGGCAATGTGCGCCATTATTTCGTTTAACTCTTAATTCAACTTAGTTCCAAGGCATAGCCCATATCGTTATCAAAAACATGAGGAAAAAGCACGTCCCCGCAAACCAACCTTTTACAGGAATAAACCGTCTCCATATATAATATGCAGCGACCGGCGGTTTTAAACAGCAGCTGAAAAACACAGAAAAACGGCGCCCACATACCACAAGCGGGCGCCGTTTTCGGTTAAGAGGAAAAATGCCTCCGCTGTCCGCGCCATACTGGGGGAGCAGCTGCGGTACTGCAAGGTACAACGCGGACGAGCAGGGGGATTTTGAACCTTACCACGCCGCTTTTTAGCGGCGCGTTTGTGCATAAGGGGGGATCCCTGCCCTCCACGGCTTGGCGGCCGCGGAAGCGGTGGCATTTCATTGTGATAGCTGAACAACAAGAATAGCTACTGTTGTTGGCTTACTCCACATCGTTCCTTTTCAAAGTCTCAACTGGATGGTCTTGATCGCTCGTCTGCTGTTTATAGAGCAGATAGTCGTAATAATCGAGCATATTTTGCTGATGCATCGTGGATAGCTTACTAATGTCGAGTTTTCCGTCGAATCCGTTTGCATACATCATTCCTAAACGATATAATTGTGGGCTACACATAGTATCCTCCAACCTTTCTGTTTCTTGTTTAAACAAAACACTTTTCATTCTCCCCGTACCTGCACCTGCAGGCGGGATTTATATCCAGCGGCTAACGCCGCGAAGATATCGCTTTCTTTTTAATGCTTACCTTAGAGGCCCAGCAATGGCCGCACAGGCGGCCACCGCCAGTTCCGGCAGGGCATGGGCTTGGCCCACTTTCAGCCGGCGTCCAGTCGTCTCAACTGCGTTCCCTCTGCCCGTGCCTGTTTTGGCAGGCAACGGAGAATATCTAAATGACTATTACGCCACGTAGATAATATTACTCATCGATTCTACATCGTCCAGAAAGCCGTTGTTGCCGGCTGTTACACAACCAACTGCGCGATACCGTCCGGTGTAGCGGCAGGTCATGGTATCGGACAATTCCCATCTGTGCCAGTTATCATTCGAATACGTCCTATGGTCGTAATACTCCCATCTGCGTTTTTCGGAATTATAATACTGAACGGTGACGGTTGCCGTTGCATCTACGTTTTCGACTGCGGTGAGTTCCAGTTTGAACTGAATTTCTCCAGTCCGTGCCTGTGAATAGGTACATATGCCATCTATGAGATAGGGAAATGGATGAATTCCACTATACTTCCTCATGCTGCCGCATTCCTGACGGCCGCAAAGGGGCTCACAAGATGCGCTTACGCCCGTCTGCACAAGCACCACCGCAATCAGCGCGGCAAAGAGCTTTCTGCTCCATTTTCTGCCCATTGTTTCACTTCCTGCTCAACCGATTTTCATTCTGCCCGTTGTTTCGGGCAATTATCTTATTGGCGGTTAGGCCACATAGATAACATTACTTACATCTTCTACGGTGTCAGAATAACCGTTCTTGTCAGCCATGTAGTAGCCGACCGCACGGTATTGACCCGTGTAACGGCAGGTCATGGTGTCGGAAAATTCCCAATAATCTGTTGACGCATTATAATATGTTCTATCATCGTAGTATTCCCATTTTCCTTTTTCCGAGTTATAGTATTGAACTGTAATATTTACTGTAGCATAAACTGTTTCAATTGCCGACATTTCAGCCGTATACTTGATTGCCCCAGTCAATGCTCTAGACACCGTCCGAGTCCCATCAATGTAATACGTCAAAGGCATAACCCCTTCATCATTACGCTGTATGACGAATTCTGCCCTATCGCGCGTCCCCTCCGCGAATACACAAACACCTCCTTGCAACAACAGTGCTACCGCCATAAATGCGGCGCAAAGTTTCGTGGTCCATTTTTTGTTCACAAACATCTTTCCCTTCTTAAAATAAAACAGAATTCCTTACTTTTTTTGGCTTACACCTATATAGACACACGAAACGTCAAAATCTGTTCAACTTTTTTCAAAAAATTTTAATTTTTTTTAAAATTCTTTTTTTTATGACAAAATGCCGGCTATTTCGACGTTGCAGGAGGTTGATATTCTTTGATTCCCTGCACGATGCTGTAAAGCAGCATCTCATCGTCACTTGCCACACGTAAACAATATTCCGTTTTATCATAATTCCAGTACACAAAACGAGAGATACCACCTGTCTCTTATACACATCTCCGAGCCCACGAGACCGTACTAGATCTCGT
>CABSKZ010000453.1 GCA_902478395.1 uncultured Eubacteriales bacterium
TACGGGAGAGGTTGAGATTTCATTTGATTACAAGGTGGATTCCGACAAGGCAAGAGGCGTTCAGCTTAACATTCAGCCTAATTCCGGCCATGGAATATGCCTTGATTTAGGGCTTAATCTGATTTCGCACCACAATGGAACTGCTTCGGAAACAATATTTTCAAGTCTTACCAAGGATGAATGGTATCACGTGATCATTAGAGCGTACACAGCCAAAAGACAATTTGATATGACGCTCATTGGACCAAATAACGTTACACAGAAAAAAGAGGGACTGACATCGCGTGGAGATATGTCCTCAGGTCTGACAAAATTTCTTTTGGCTGGAAAACGGGGCGATGCGATAGTTTTACTCGACAACTTTTTAGTCGGACCATATAAAGAAGACGAAGGCGGCGGAGACGGGCCGGACCCAGAACCACAGCCTCCAGAAGTAGAAGCGGTATTTATGGAACATTTTGAGAGTGACACTGCAGGGGAAGCATCAGCCTTGTGGAATAAAAACGCCGCGCTTTCATCGGATGACTTAGGCTATGTAAAGGGGGCGGAAGGTCCGGACGGCATTTGTACGGAGATTTCACTTACGAAGGGCGCCACCACCTCTGCCGTGACATACAATCTTCCGAATAATACCGCACAGCTTCTTTATGGAAACGTTTATGCCTCGTTTGATTTTATGATTGATCCTTCAAGCGTTTACGGAGTGATGCTGGTATTTTTTGATACTTCGAACAAGCATGGCATCGCTTTAACGTTTGACGCGGATGGTTCAATTATTGCCGACCAGAGAGAAATTTACCCTGCTCAAACGCTGAAGACCATTGCTGGGAATATTGAAAACGGCAGATGGTACAATATGGCTTTGGATGTAAACACCTTTACAAAGACATACAGCGTTTACATTGATGGAGTACTTGCAATGGAAAACGTTGGGTTCAGAACAAACGCAAGCCAAAACTTTAAAAAGCTGACTGTATCCGCCTATGACACCTACGGAGACGGAACCCGAAAATTTTACATTGATAATCTGGTTATAAAAAACAGAAATGATGGATTTATGATAGGCCGTCCCAAGCTTTTCTCCAGGGGTGAGGAGATAATTGCCGTTCATGCCGGCGATACTGTGAACGCGTCGCTTGATATAATAGAATATAATCCGGCTCTGAGAAAGGAATTAATGCTGTTGCTCGCGCAGTATGATGAATCCGGAGCACTTATAGGTCTTGCAGCGGGCAGAGAAATTTACGGCGAGGATAACATCATTACTCTGAAAACACAGAACTACACAGTGAAGGAGTGCGGCAGCGTGCGCCTGAAAGTATTTTTGTGGAATAAAGACACCCTTGTCCCGGTTACGGGCTTGCTTAGCCGCGATGAGTACAAATATACAGACAGGTATTCGGTTTATCTCATCAGCGATTCGATTACCGCAAATTATACTCCAAATTATGCGCCGCAGGTCGGATTGGGTATGCTTTATGAGAACATATTCGATAAAAATGTTATAATAAAAAATTACGCCAAACCTTCGCGCAGCACGAAATCGTTTATTGATGAGGGGCGTTTTGAGCTTGTAATGCGTGAATTGAAGCAAGGGGATGTGTTATTTGTTCAAATGGGGCACAATGATAAGGGCCTCAGTGTTTCTATAGACAATTATAAAGCCAACCTTGTAAAATTCATAGATGGTGCAAGAGCGAGAGGTGCATTTCCGGTATTGATTACACCGCCGTCAGCTCTGACAACTACTCTTACCTCATCTCTTGCAGGATATCCGGCGGCTATGATTGAGGTCGGCAAATCGACAAACACTCCTGTAATCGACTTGCATTCCAAATCGTTGGAGCTTTATAATAAAACAGGCGTCCTGGCGGATGATTACCAGTACGCAAAGGATACGTTCTTCCTGTTTGATATCGATCCGGAAATCGCATCAGTACATCCGAACGCACATATCAGGGACGGCAGCGGAGATGGAACGCATTTGAGAGACGTTGGCGCAGATATGATGATAAAGTTTATTGCTGAGGAAATCGTCAGGCTTGATCTTCCGTTCGCGGAGGATGTAATAATACCGGAATAGCAAATTTCTCCGGAAAATATTTCAAGAAGTTTATGCCGAATTACATAAAATAATGAAGGAGGTAAAAAATGAGAAATGTGGCTTTGTTTGCATGTGTTTTTTCGCTCGTCCTTCAATGCTGTTCCTTTCCGGTTTTGGCCGACGTAGACACATCGGATATGATCAAGGTGCTGCTGAATGAAGACTTTGAAAGCTACACGGCAGGAGACAGCATCCCAGAAAATTCGGGCGGCAACTGGAGATTGAGCGGCGACGTTGCATATTTTAAGGCGGTCGAAAGAGAGCGTGGAGCTCTTGCCGCTGAATTTAACACAGTTGGTAAGACAGGTGACGGAAGCGTTACAATGAAATTTGCCGCATCTGAAACTGCACTGAAAGGGGATGTGGCCGTATCATTTGATTATATTGTTGACTCAAGCTACGCAAAGGG
>CABSKZ010000454.1 GCA_902478395.1 uncultured Eubacteriales bacterium
GTGTATAAGAGACAGGGATAGAACGGAAGCGGAACTTACCTCTCCGGACAGCGGGCTCAGCGGAGATGTTTATATTGGCGGAGGAGAAACTGATGCGATGCGTTTCGTCGCCAGAGCGGCAAAGCACATTCAGGAAGAGTATCCGGATGTCCGTTACCATATTTCCAGCGGAGATGCAGAAGACATTAGGGAAAAACTGGACAAAGGATTGCTTGACTTCGGCCTGTTTGTCGAACCGGCTGATATCACAAAATATGAATTTCTGCGGCTGCCCGCCGCCGACCGCTGGGGCATCCTAATGCGCAAGGACAGTCCGCTCGCATCGGCAGAAACCATAAAACCGGAGGATTTATGGGATTTGCCGTTACTCCTATCCCGTCAGACACTGACAGATAAAAAGCTGTTGGATTGGTTCAAAAAAGACATAGCCCAATTAAACATCGTTTCAACATATAACTTAATTTTTAATGCTTCGCTTATGGTGGATGAAGGGATGGGCTACGCATTGACTCTCGATAAACTGATTGACACCTCTGCTGAAAGCAGCACGCTTTGTTTTCGGCCGCTGCAATCGCAAATCGAAGTCCATCTCGATATCGTGTGGAAAAAATACCAGGTGTTCTCAAAAGCTGCCGGATTATTCTTACAGAAAATCCGGGAAGAATGCCCCAGGAATTGAAGGGAAGGCCAGAAAATACCTAATCTCCGGCCTCCCAGTTTCATTCCGATACTTACACTCTGGCGTTTTCTAACAACATTTCAAATACTCTTGAGAAGCTGAAAACCCCCGCAAGCTTAAGTATGCTTATGTTCCGCTTCGTTTACGCAACGCAGAGCGTTTAGCGAACGCGGATACCCGATATATGGCAGGCATTGCGAAATAACCTTTATTAAAAATGCTTTATCGTTCCCGATTCTCATATTCGCCGCCGCGTGGGAGATAAGCTGCGGCTCGCAGCCGCCCTGTGCCGACAGGAAACAAAAGGTTATCATTTCACGCTGTCTATAATTCAGGCCGCTTCTTGTATAATAATCACCGAAACAGTTCTCTGCCAGCCATAAATGAATATGCCGGGACTCCTCAGGCCCTGACTGCCAAAAACCGCGCATTCCTTCCCCAAAAATATCAACCTGCGCCTGCGAACCCGCGGCGCAGCGGTCCTCCACAGCTGCAGTGCCCTGTTTTTCCAGAGGAAGCGGAATCCCCTGTTCGGCAAAAATTTCATTCACGGCCTTTAAAAATGGATATACCCTGCCCATTCCAAGATAGGCTGTTGCCTGATATACAATTTCTTTCACTTCAACCGGCGTCACGCCAAATTGCATTGCCGCCGGAACCATTATACAAAACGCTTCCTCTCCCTGACAGCCTATCAATGATGCCAGAATGGCCATAAAGCGCGTCTTGTCATCCAAATCATCCTGATTGACCACCTCGTCAAAAGCAAAATTTTCAAAACGCTCCGAAAATTCCGGATCCGTTCGTTCAAAAACGAATTGGCGCCCTGGAAACATTTTTTCATGATATTTTTTTGCAAACTCTGACACTGCCATTTTCGTTCCTCTCCTATCTGCCTAATTGTTCATCGATATGACTTTTCAAAAATCGCTGCACAATCTTCGTCAGAGAGCGGCACCCTGTCGCATTGGAACAATCCGCCCATTGTGGCGCGGGCATTTTGTGCAAGCGTCATAAACTCGTCCGGCTGTATCCCATAGCTGGACATTTTTAAATCCGCAACGCCGCATTCCTCCTGCAGCTTCACCAAAGCCTTTACGAAGTCCATCGGTTCTTTTGCGCCGCTCATTCCGAGTGCCTTTGCCATTGTTATAAAACGCTCGTCGCAGGCGCGGCGTTCTATAAAGCAGGTGTAGTATTCCTTGGAAATCATAATCAATCCCGCGCCGTGGGGGAGTTTGTGGTGAAATGCACTCATGGCGTGCTCCATAGAATGCTCGCTTGTACATCCGCTGACTGTCATCACCATTCCGGACAATGTGTTTGCAAACGCGATGTGCTCTCTCGCCTCCATATCTGTTCCATCCTTTACGGCTCTTGCCAGATAGCGTCCGATGTTCTCGATCGCATGCAGGGCCAGCATATCCCCCATTAAATTCGCCGCATTGGATATATAGCACTCTGTACTGTGGAATAACGCATCAAACCCCTGATACGCCGTAAATTCCGGCGGAACGCTTGCCATAAGCGCAGGATCTACAATTGCCAGCTGCGGAAACAGGGCGTCATATCCGCCAAACCCGATTTTTTCGTTTGTCGCCTCATTGGAAATAACACCCCACGGGTCAACCTCCGAACCAGTTCCGGCGGTTGTTGTAATCGCGACAAGGGGAAGCGGGGTATTTGCAAGTTCTTTTCCTCCGCCGGTTCCGCCGCCAATATAATCCCATAAATCACCGTCGTTAGCCGCCATCGCCGCAATTGCTTTGGAAGCGTCCATTACGCTGCCGCCGCCGAGGGCCACGATAAAATCACAGCC
>CABSKZ010000455.1 GCA_902478395.1 uncultured Eubacteriales bacterium
TGGTATTCGCTATCAACGTGTTTACCAGCTTCAAAATATCTTTCTCGCTGCGGATGTCGGGTAAGAGACTGGCATTGCTGCCAGCCCCTCCCCTAAGAACCGTACGTGACAGTTTCCCGTCATACGGCTCAAGCCTATCGTAAGGCCTCGTGTAAAACGGAACCCGGCTCAAATCAAGTAGTTTGGCTCGTGCAGATTTCGATGACACCAGGGATGTACCATAATAGCGGGCCATTTCCTGTTGTTTTCGGTGTTAAAATGCGTCTTGAATCCTGTTTCGGATGTAATTCTTTCTCCGCATACAGGGCAGCACCGTTTCTGGTTGTTCCAGATTTTAACGAGTTTTTCCCGTCCTTTGGTACTGTTCAGCATTCTTTCTCCGTCACGTTCCTCATAATATCCCGTCCATTTTTCATCGAATGGGTTAGCTTCGGCGGCAATTTTCCTGAATCGGATGATTTTGGTGTTTGCCGCGTATTCCAGCTTGAGGTATTTTTCATCGAAATCTTTACCGCGGAAAGCAGGCTCTGTTGCAAACGTCCACGTCCGGTTATCAATATGGTGCCAGTATTTATTGGCAATCCATTTCCTACCTTTTCGCTTGTGTCTGCGGCAAGCCCACCTCCATAGGCATTCGAAAATCCTGTGGTCAACCAATCCAAAAATATCCGCAGAAACAACATAGCGGTGGTAGTTGACCCAACCACGAATGACAGGATTCAACTTGCGAATGAGCAAGTCCTGTGTGGCTGTTTTGTTCTCCCTAACGATAGTCCGCACTTTTTTAAGGAAGGATTTTATCGCATTCTTTGACGGCTTAATGAGCAGTTTCCCGTTGTATTTTCGAATGTTCTGCCCAAGAAAATCAAAACCATCGCTGATATGCGTGATTACCGTTTTTTCCTCTGAGAGTTGCAGGCCGCGCTCCGCCAGAAAGTCCTCGATGAGCGGTATGACTTCGTTGCGCAAAGTTTCCGGGCTTTTCCCGGTAACGATAAAGTCGTCAGCATATCGCACGAAGTTGATTTGGTCATAAACAGTTTTACCTGCTACCGTCCGTCTCAGGGGAAATCTCTCTTTTAGAGTGCGCTCCAGGCCGTCCAAGGTCATGTTCATCAGCACTGGCGATATCGTGCCGCCCTGTGGTGTGCCTTCTTCTGTCGGGAAGAGTTTCCTGGTCTCCACAAAGCCGCATTTCAGCCACTTTTTGAGCATTTCCTTGTCCATTGGGATGTTTTCCATTAACCAGTTATGGCTGATATGGTCAAAGCACCCTTTAATATCTCCCTCCAAAATCCATTGAGGGGAGCCGGCTCTGCACAAATCGTTAAAGCATTGCCCGATAGCATCGTGCGTGCTTCTTCCAATTCTAAAGCCGTAGGAGTTCGGGTCTGCCATGGTTTCTGCCAATGGTTCCAGTGCAAACTTATATAATGTCTGCATGGCGCGGTCTGTCATCGTTGGAATGCTCAGCGGGCGTAATTTTCCGTTTTTCTTCGGGATGTACACCCGTCTGAGAGGTTGGGGCTGATAGCCCCGGCGTTTGAGTTTTTCAATCGCCTCGAATTTGCCCTTTGGCGTTTTCCATAATTCATGGTCTACACCAGCGGTATTTTTACCTTTATTACTTGTCACACGCTTCACCGCCAATGCCTTGGCATAGAAAGAGTGCGTCAACAGCCATTGCAGAGTTTTCACTTTGCTGTAATGACCGTCTTTTTGAGCCTTTACGATACGCATTTGCAGCTTTTTAACATAGGCCTCCGCTTTCTTCCAATCAATGGATTCCCAGCTTTGTGCCCTGTTAGCAGGCGCACACAGTTTCCTGTTCATTTGCGATTCCTCCTTTCAAAAGTTCTGTAAATTCTCTCGTAAAGATAGACCTGCTGGAAGTCAGCCCGCTTTCGCGTGGGATGCTGTTTCAATCCCTATCCGTCCTCATTACAAGGTCGGTGTTCGCTTTTTCCAGCGTTCCTTACCCGCGTTTCTATCGGCTTTCCTTGCGGTCAGCTTTCCGAATATACGGAGAGAGCGCGGGCTTAACACGTTTCACGTAATCAACCGTGTAGGTTAGGTGCCGCCTATCCGCCGGCAGTCTTGTTTGTCCATGTGTTCCCAGCTTACAGGAGAACATCCGACTGCACACCTTTTGGTTCAGGCTTATCAGCAACTTTAGCCTGGTGCCCTCTAACGACGTTTATCAGCGATTTACTTACATTCACCGTACTACACAAGCCAAGCTCCCCAGCCGGACGTTGCTTCCAGCTTTTCGCCTCTGCCTCGCGGTTTCGGCTTGACCCTTCCGGGAGGGCTACCTTTTCTCGTCATGCTGCCTCACGGCCGTTGCCAGCCGCTTCGGTGACGATAGGCTACTGCTAATGGAATAACAGGTTCGGTCGACGCCGGACAGTTTAATTACGCGACCTCGTGTCGCGCATACGACAAAGGGTTGTAGTGCATGGACTTGGAAAAATCTATGCTGTTGAACAC
>CABSKZ010000456.1 GCA_902478395.1 uncultured Eubacteriales bacterium
ATGCTGATACCAATACCCATTGTAATATTGATTGCATTTGCTGCAATTATTCTTGTGTTGGGTTCCGTTTGGCTGATTCGCATCATACGTTTCAGACCGAATCCGAACAAGCTGGAGCAGCAAAGGCAGCTAAACGAAGATTTGGCCCCGGCTGGTTTTGCATATACTTTGAAAGGGGATTATTTTTATTCTTTGAAAAATTGCTGGCAGCGCGAAGCGGGATATTGCCGGTTATATGACGAAGGGTCTCCCTTTTTCAACATGATCATGGACTGCGAACCGGTCACGTTTTCCTATGGCGGGAAACGCTGGCTGATCGAGCTGTGGAAAGGGCAATACGGCATTACCACCGGTGCTGAAATCGGTATTTATAACACCAGCCGGGAGGATATCCATTCAGAAAAATTTACAGGGACTTTTTATGAAGCAATCAGCGACAGCGAACAGATGGAACTTGCTTTTGTTCTGCGGAAAAACGGAAAAATTCTGCTGAAGCGTTCCGGCCTGCACTGGTGGCTTACCGGATTTAAACTCGGCGAATTTTCGACTACGGATTCTCTGACTATGGATGCAAGAATTAGGTTCCCTAACCGGACCATGTGCAGGGCATTTGTTAATTCTTTGCGTCAAATCGGTTATCAGAAAAGGGAATTTTCCGTGCGGTTTAACACGGTCAGCATCCACTACACAAGACCGCATACGATCCAGCCTGTTACGCAGGATGGAGTTCAGGAAAGTGTTGTACAGCTGGCAAACGAAAATAACTGCAGGCTCTACCGGACGGTAACCGCGCCGTATTCCGACACGTTGGATAAATTAGAGTATTTAAGGGCATTCGCCCCAGACCTCTATGAATTTATGATGAATTCCTTATATGGAAAAGGATTTTTTGCGGCATTTGAATGGTTGATAGACCTTATTCACGGACATCGGCTGCCGGCACCGCCATGCCCGCCGCACCCACCAAAACCGCCTTGTCCGCCGCCGTGGCCGCCTGTTCCTCCATGTCCTCCCAGGCCGAGATGTGGATGTCATACAAATGCCCAGCATTCTGAGGTGTAACCATGTCAGCGGTTAGCAGAAAGCTGCGAAAAGTAAAAGGGGCTGCGAAAACAATTCCGTTCGACAAGAATTCCAAATTCATTATTATGAGCGATTGTCATCGTGGACAGGGAAATACGGGTGATAATTTTCTGCCGAATCAGATTTTGTTTTTCGGCGCTTTAGAATATTATTTTAACCGGGGCTTCACCTATATTGAACTGGGAGATGGCGATGAGCTTTGGGAAAACAGGAAGATAAAATCGATTATAGAAGCCCATAGCGACGTATTTTGGCTGATGTCGAGATTTTATGAAAAAAAGCGGCTATATATGCTGTATGGAAACCATGATATTGTGAAACGGCGCAAATCGACTGCAAGACAAGGCTATGCGCAATTTTACTGTGAAAGCAGCGAATGCCACCGTCCGCTGTTTCCTAATATACAAATGCACGAACGCCTGCTTTTGGAAAATAAAGATTTGAATCAAAATATTTTGCTCGTTCACGGGCATCAGGGGAGTATTCTTAACGATACGTTGTGGCCGCTTGCACGGTTTTTAGTCAGGTATATCTGGAGGCCTATGGAGCTGGTAGGTTTTACCGCGCCGACGGGAGCAGCCCGGTCGCACAGCAACAAGGAAAAGATTGAAAAGCAGCTGGCAGCTTACGCAAAAGAAGACCAGCAAATGGTGATTGCCGGACATACACATCGGCCTGTGTACCCGGCGCCGGGAGAGGGATTATATTTTAACGACGGCAGCTGTGTGCATCCGAGATGTATTACAGGGATTGAAATCGAAAATAATCAGATTACGTTAATCAAGTGGGCTGTAGGCATTCGGAAAGACCGCAGCCTGTATGTGGAACGGCATGTCCTGGAAGGACCTACCGATATTTCGAATTACGATTTCAAATAAATTATCTAACAAAAACACGCAAAACATACTGCGTGTTTTTTGTTGTATTTGAAAGAAAAACATGCTATAATAAATTGCGATATTGAAAAACGGCATAGTTGTTTTTTGTCTTTCATATATTGAACCGGTGTGCAGCACGCCTGCTGGTGGTTTGCCTGTTCGGTATTATAAGAACACTTAACAAAGCTTGGCGAAGCGAAGGGGAAGCTTAGTGCGCATATACGCCTCCAGCAAATATATCGTGCACGAAAATTTCCACACTGCATCCGGAAACACATATGAATGAACTTATAACAAAAGAAAAGGGGATATGTATGAAGCAAGACATGATTGTAATTCTCGACCTTGGCAGCAGTGAAAACACTGCTATTGCAAGAGCGGTGCGTGATTTGGGCGTTTACAGCGAAATTTATCCGCACGATATCACGGCTGCCGAATTGGGCAAGCTTCCCAATGTAAAGGGAGTAATTGTAAACGGCGGCCCAAACAATATTGTTGACGGAAAAGAAATATTCGTTGGC
>CABSKZ010000457.1 GCA_902478395.1 uncultured Eubacteriales bacterium
TATTTTACCACAGACATCCTTTTTTGTGTTGTCTGCACAAAATGGTGCAGTTCACAGTTTTGTGCGTCCTTTTTATAATTAGGTCATACGGGAAATAAAAATGCAGGGCAATTAGCTGGTGGACTTCATGCGGGTGACAGCTGAAACGGAAACGCACATGTTACCGCCGCTGCATGTGATAAAGGGGAAACATCCCAACATGTCTGTTATCTGTTTGTATAGACCAAATCGACAATGCCGTTGTATGAATGTGACGAAATCAATTTCAGATTATTTTTCCTGCCATGTTCATGAAACAGAGGAATTCCTTCACCGAGAAGAACCGGTATAACGGAGATCCAATATCTATCAATGAGAGCATTGTCTATCATTTGGCTCACAAGTGAGAACCCGCCGCAAATCCAGATATCTTTCCCTTCTTGGTTTTTCAGCTCTGAGGCCAGAAGGCCGATACTTTTATCTGTAAAAATAATATCGCCAACCGGGGGGAGATGCCTATGTGTCAGCACGTAGCTGGTTTTCCCGTTGTAAACCCAGCTGTCGGGTGACAGCTCCGTTACAATTTGACGATAGGTATTCCAGCCCATTAATACTGTATCAACTGTTTTGATAAAATCGGGATAGCTTCCAGGATTCTTTTCGTCGGAGCCATCCCCTGCGAGCCAGCCGACGCCGCCGGACTCGTCCGCAATATACCCGTCTAAACTCATTGCAATGTATAAAATAATCTTTCTCATACAGCCTCCAAGTTAAGGTTTATCCGTCATGATAATTCCATACTATTCCGTTTGTACAGGCGTAGCGATTATAGCCGCGGCCGCTGCTTTTTAACGGCGCTGTTTCAGAACATATTCCTTCACGGCCTCTAATACGCCGTTTTCATTGTTGCTTTTTGCAATATACCGTCCATACTGGCGCATATCCTCATTTGCGTTCTCCATGACAAAACTGTACTTCGCATGGCGCAGCAGCTCAATGTCGTTGTAATAGTCGCCAAACGCCATCGTCTCATCTTCTGTAACGCCGAGCTTGCTTTGGATTTCCATTAACGCATTGCCCTTGTTTACACCAGGCCGCATAATATCCATCCAATAGTCCCCGGAAATCCGCAGGGAAAACTGTTTGCCGAATTGCTTATCCAGTATGGGGAACGAATTCCGCTCCGGACGGTTCAAATCACAAATCGCGACCTTATAAATTTCGTCCTTTACATCTGTCAGGTCGCTGACAATGGTATGGTTGATGTGGTAGCTCTTAATATGCCAATCGAAGGCAGGGGGATAATCCAAATGATATGCGCTTTTTGTACCGCACAGAACAAGCTGAATGTCTGGTATGGTGCGGCAGACCTGAAACACGCCGGAGAGTTCCTCCATTTTTAAAGTTTCCTGACGCAGATAAGCGCCGCCCATTACGACACAGGCGCCATTTTCACAAATAAAATCCATCTCTTCAGATACCGGGTGAAAATTGTGCCGCAGAGTGGAATAGGTTCTGCCGCTGGCGGCAACAAAATGAATTCCCCGTCTTTTTAATTCCCCGAAAATATCAAAAAATTCAGGAGCGAGTTTTTTTTCGTCATTCAGTAAGCTTCCATCTAAATCAGATGCAATCAGTTTAATCATAATGTCCTCCATTTCTCACACAAAACAGACCGCCGTTATTATAAAATAGCGGCGGCCTGCTTTGTAAAGGGGGTTTCATACCGGTTGCCCGGTACAATGTATTTTGTGAGGTCAATCAGTATTATAACCTGAATTTGACCGGCTATACACGATTTGCCAAATTTTTTTAAAAATATTCTCGCTTTACGAAATCAGCCGGCTGCAGGCCGGAAATCTACTGCGCCAGCGCGCCCTGGCTTTCCAGTCCAGTTCCGTCACTGTTAACCTTAAAGAATTCGCCCATCATATTCATGTAGAACACGGTGTCATCCGCTACGTTATACATGTTTACATCACTTTCAATAATTGTTTTCACTTCACCAGAGGCCAAATCTTTGCGCATCAGGCTGTCCTTCAAAGAACCGGTCGCTTCGTCCACTGTATTATAATAAATCGCATCGTCCGTAACGGCAAAGCTGGCGACCTTCGCATCGGAAATAACCGTTCCTGTATGCGTTCCGTTCAAATCGGCAGTTTCCAGGCTATATTTTGGAACCTGGCTTTCGTCCGTTGTCCCGTCGAGGTAATAAATCGTATCATTATACACATCAAAACCATAAACCGGGCCGGATATCACCATTTTTAAATCGCTTCCATCCAACTTCATGGAATAAATAGCCTGCTCCTCGTTGTTCAAATAGTAGATGCGGTCCTTGTAAACTGTGTAAATACCCATGTTGGATTTTGAGATTTTGGTGGCTTTGTCAGAATCCACTTTTTTGTTATACAGATTAAAAATGGTATTTTGCTGCTGTTGCTGTGCGGCGGCATTTTGTTGGGTGTTCGCGGCAGATGGGTCCTCCTC
>CABSKZ010000458.1 GCA_902478395.1 uncultured Eubacteriales bacterium
ATTCGTCGGCAGCGTCAGATGTGTATAAGAGACAGGTATCCGACGAAGGCGGAGGAGCCGGAGGAAACCGTTGAGGCATTCTCATTTGAGAACCAATATCCAATCGTCGCGCGGGAAAGCTTCGCAAAGCCGCGCGTGTTCATTCCGGTGTTCCCGGGCACGAACTGCGAATATGACACGGCGAAATCCTTCCAGGAAGCCGGAGCGGTGTGCGATACCTTTGTGCTGAAAAACTTAAAGCCCAGCGATGTGGACGAATCGGCCGCGGAGATGGTGCGGCGCATCAAAAACAGCCAGATTATCATGCTTCCCGGCGGTTTTTCCGCGGGGGACGAACCGGAAGGCTCTGGAAAATTCATTGCGACCGTGTTCCGCAATCCAGATGTGAAAGATGCGGTTATGGAGCTGCTGAACAGCCGCGACGGATTGATGCTGGGCATTTGCAATGGATTCCAGGCGCTCATTAAGCTCGGCCTGGTTCCGTACGGTGAGATTTGCGACATTGCGCCGGATTCCCCGACGCTGACATTTAACACAATTGGGCGGCACGTATCCCAGATGGTGTATACCCGCGTCTGCTCGAACCTCTCACCGTGGTTTTCCGGCGTCAAGGTCGGGGATATCCACTCCATCCCGGTTTCGCACGGCGAGGGACGGTTCGTCGCGAATGCGGACTGGGTGAAAAAGCTGGCAGAAAACGGGCAGATTGCGACGCAATATGTCAATTTGGACGGCAGCCCCACCTACGACACGGCGTTTAACCCGAACGGTTCTGTATGCGCGATTGAGGGCATCACCAGCCCATGCGGGAGAATCCTTGGGAAAATGGGCCATTCGGAGCGTATCGGGAAAAATATTGCCAAAAATACGGCGGGCAACCACGACCAGAAGCTATTTGAGTCCGGCGTGAAATACTACGCGCTGTAAGCGGGGCGCAGGGCCAGCGGCAGAGGCGGAAACGGCTTTTGCCGCTGGCTGCGCCTAACGGCGACTCGCCTGCGGCCTGCTTTGCGGCATCTCACCTATCGATTCGGCGGCGCACCGTCCGGCTAAGCGGCGGAGCGCAAGCTTTTGCCGGACGCGCTGCGGCGTTCATCACAAGCGGCATCGTCCGCCGGCTGAAGCAGCAGGAATTTTTCCCGCTTTTCATATTGAATTCATCACATACAGGAGGCAGCATATGAGCGATTACAAAGTAGAAACGAAATGTATTCAGGAAGGGTATAAGCCGAAAAACGGCGAACCGAGGATTCTGCCAATTTACCAGAGCACCACGTATAAATACGATTCCTCTGAGCATCTGGGAGATTTGTTCGATTTAAAGGTAGACGGCCATATGTATACGCGCATTTCCAACCCGACTGTTGCGGCGGTGGAGAAAAAAATCGCGGCGCTGGAGGGCGGCGTGGGCGCGCTGTGCACCTCGTCAGGCCAGGCGGCGAGCCTGTTTGCCATCTTTAACATTGCGTCGGCGGGGGATAACTTCGTGAGCGCCGCATCCATTTACGGCGGAACCATTAACCTGTTCGCGGTGACCATGAAGCGGATGGGAATTGAGGTGCGGTTCGCGAAGCCTGGCATGAGCGACAGCGAGATTGACGCGCTGTTTGATGAAAGAACCCGCGCGGTGTTCGGCGAGACGCTTGCGAACCCGTCGCTGGACGTGTTTGACATAGAGCGGTTCGCGGGTATCGCCCACAAGCACGGCGTACCGCTGATTGTGGACAACACCTTTGCGACTCCTGTGCTGTGCCGCCCGTTTGAGTTTGGCGCGGACATCGTGACCCATTCCACCACAAAATATATGGACGGGCACGCTTCAGTCGTTGGCGGGGCGATTGTGGACAGCGGAAAGTTTGACTGGAAGGCTTCCGGAAAATATCCTGAACTGACGGAAGTGGACGAGTCGTATCACGGCGTGGTATACACGCGCGATTTCGGCGAGGCTGCATACATTACCAAGGCGCGGGTACAGCTCCTGCGCGACATCGGGGCGACGCCGAACGCAATGGGTGCATTCCTGCTGAATTTGGGGCTGGAAACGCTGGCGCTGCGCATCCGTCAGCACAGCGAAAATGCGCTGAAGGTTGCGGAATTTCTTGAAAAAGACGAACGGATTACCTGGGTCAATTATCCGAAGCTGCCCAGCAGCAAGGATTACGCGCTGGCGGAAAAATATCTGCCAGACGGCGCGAGCGGCGTGATTTCGTTCGGCATAAAAGGCGGGCGGGACGCGGCTGTGAAGTTTATGGACAGCTTAAAGCTTGCGGCGATTGTGGTCCATGTCGCGGACGCGCGGACCAGCGTGCTGCACCCCGCGAGCACGACGCACCGCCAGCTGACGGACGAACAGCTTGAGGCGGGCGGCATCACGCCGGACCTCATTCGGATGTCGGTCGGGGTTGAAAATGTGGAGGATATTATTGCCGATATCCGCCAGGCGTTGGAGCAGGTAT
>CABSKZ010000459.1 GCA_902478395.1 uncultured Eubacteriales bacterium
TTCCTGTTGCTTTTATGACCAAAATAGGCTATACTTAATAAAAAAGATTGTTCGTGAAATAAATGCTTTTTTCGACTAAGATGATTGGGAGAGGATTGGATTGAGCCGTATAACCATAAAAGAAATTGCAAGAATGGCAAATGTTTCGCCCACTGCTGTTTCTTTTGTCATCAATAACCATGATGGTGTCAGTGACGAAACCCGCCAGAAGATTTTAGACGTAATAAAAGCTACCGGGTTTAAACCCAGCACCAGTTCACGCAGGTTGCTAATGAAAAAAAGCTTTAATATTGCCCTGTTGCTGAACCCTGCCGCTTCCCCCTTTATCGATCTGTTTTATAATGAAATTGCAAAGGGCATTTTAGAAAAAAGCCGGGAGTACGACTACAATATTGTGATTAGTGAAATTAGAGATAACCGCCGCAAACGGCGCCTTCCTGACCTCATCTATTCCGGCGACGCCGATGGCATTAGATTCTTTTCGGATATTGAGCCGGATATTTTAAAAGAGGTGTTAAAAACTGAAATTCCGTTTGTTGTGGCAGATTCCCACGCCGTGCTGAAAGAATGCACCTCTCTGAATCCTGACTATGAGATGGCGGCAGCGACGGCAACCAAGTACCTTACAGGCAACGGCCACAGGCGCATCGCGCTGATTACGTCAAGCTTCGTCTCCAACTTTTTCCGCCAAACCTCGTCAGGCTTTCTAAGCGCACTCGAGCAGGCCGGTATTGCTGCCGGGCCAATTTATCAGAACGCCCGTGACGAGGAATCGGCGTACAATTGTATGGCTGAACTGCTCGGCAGCGGATTTTCCCCCACCGCTGTGTTATGTGCCGTGGATATGTTCGCTATTTCCGCAATGCGCTGCATAAGGGACCATGGACTAGGTGTTCCTGAAAATATTTCCATAATCGGCATTGATGATATTTTTCTTTCGTCATACAAGGAGTTTAATCTTACAACCGTTAAAATTGATAAAACGACCATGGGGCGAATGGCTTTTGACATGATTATGGATAAGGTTTCCGGCGAGAAGGTCGAGAGCGTTTTACTTCCCGCTAACGAGATCGCTGTCCGAGGATCGGTTATGCCTGTAAATGGTTCCGATTAAGCCCGTCTCCATTTTATGCCCTGTCTTTTCTATTTACGCGAAAGCACAAAAGTAATGCGCAGTTCGCCGCCCCGGCTGCAAACACCCACGCAGCCATTCTCTGCCGCGAACTTCTTTTTTGTGATGTATTTTACATTTCTTCTGTATTTCAGGTGTAGTTCTGAATGAACATTTGTATCCAAATATAAAAATCCGAACCCTGACACCAACCGGCGCCGGGTTCGGATTTGCCGTTTATATGACCCATAATAGGTATTGTTTTATAAATTTCACTGCTGCCAAACCGAAAGTTTTCATGATTTATTCGTATGAGATTGCTTTTCATCCGCTCGTTTCAACTGCATTTTTTCGTTATACATCGCTTCATCCGCTAAACGAATCAAATACTCAATATCATCTGAATCTTTACATTTACCATGCGCTGTGCCTATGCTGACTCCCAGCAAATAGGGTCTGGTGCCTTCCGCGTTTTTCGTTTCAACCTCTTTGTGAATCAAAGTTTTCAGCCGTGCGATCTCATCTTGACTGTGATTTTTTCCGATGATAATGAATTCATCCCCTCCATACCGGCACAGAAACAGTTTGCCAGGAAACGTTTCACAAGCCTTTTTCAGTGCATCAGCCGCCTCCTGTAACGCGCAGTCTCCAATTATATGGCCGAATTTATCATTAACCTGTTTAAAATTGTTGAGATCCAGCATGAGTAACGAAAGTTCTGTATCCGCGTTATGCATTGAATAGCCTGCCAGATAATTGTCTAACCCACGTCTGTTGACAAGTCCTGTTAGCTCATCCGTTAAAACCTGACTGCTCTGCATTACCAAGAAAATAATAACGATAGAAACCGTAATCCCGGTCTGGGATGAACTCACGCCGTAGAACATCATTTGTACCACACTGGCGATGGCGGGCGGTATGATAAAGTACAGAAGCGGAATCATCTCCTGACGCCGAAACTTGTTTTTTTCTCTGGCAATCGCGCAGATGGTCTGCACTGTCGGAATAATCAAATACGACCAGGTTACCAGCCAGTGGAAATATATTCCGCCTCCCCGGGTATATAAGTTGTTTTCATCGAAAGAGAACAAAATATGCGTAAACGGATTTGTAACTGCCACAATTGAAAAAGCCATCAGCGGAAGCGCCAACAGGAAAAATTTCTTCTTGTCCAGCGTTTTTATAAATTCCAGCTTAATATAGACATAAAGCATCCACAAATAGCTTATTACTGCCAGAGCTTCATAGAAAAGCAAATTACTGATTTCAAGTACAGCACGAACACCGAAAAAACCCCGTCCCCGGCAGACACCAGCAACCAAATCTGAAGCGCACAGCAAGAC
>CABSKZ010000460.1 GCA_902478395.1 uncultured Eubacteriales bacterium
AGATTCGATAAGTCGGAACCACCGCCGGATTTGGTGGTCTCCGTCTTAGCGCAGCCAGCCAGCGCAGAAACGCCGATTGCCAGCGCAAGTGCAAATGCGATTTGTTTTTTCATCAAACCACTTCCTTTCAAAATTCTTCATTATCCCTTCACTGCCCCAATCATAACCCCTTTGACGAAATACTTCTGTACGAAGGGGTACATCATGAGGACAGGTAAAGAAGCAACGACTATGACCGCATATTTTACCGTTTCCATCAACATGACGGATTCGTTGACCGCCGCGGAGTTCGGCATCACCATTTTGCTCATATCGACCTTGATTAAAATTTCGCGCAGAAACATCTGCAGCGGATATTTGTTCCGGTCGGTAATATAAATGACTGCACCGAAGTAAGAATTCCAGTGTGCCACCCCGTAAAACAGAGCCATCACCGCCAGCACCGGCAGCGAAAGCGGCAGCACCACACTCATTAAGTAACGGATGTGCCTGCAGCCGTCAATCCAGGCTGCCTCCCTCAATTCGGAGGGAATGGTTCCCTGGAAATAGGTCCTGACGATTAAAATATTGCTGAAGGCCACTGCGTTCGGCAATATCAGCGCCCAGATGCTGTCTAAAAGGTGCAGATCCTGCACCACCAAAAAGGTCGGAATCAATCCGCCGTTAAAGAACATCGTAATCATATAAAGCACAGTGAGCGGTGTGCGGAGCATAAAATTCCGGTTCGACAGCGGATAGGCCGCCATGACGGTTAAAACAAGGTTCGTGCTCGTGCCTACTAAGGTTAAGATAATGGTATTTTTATATCCCAGCCAAATGTCGGAATTTTCAAATACCTTTTGATAAGCCGCCAGGCTGAACTCTTTTGGGAACAGCCAAAGCTCGCCCGCCCACAGGCTTTCCGCGCTGGAAAGCGAAGCGCTTACAATATAGATGAGCGGATAGATAAAGATGGCGATGGAAATAACCATGATGATACAGTTAACAACATCAAAAATCTTATCTGCTCTGCATTGTTTTCTAAAATTCATTTCCGCCCCTCCTTACCACAAGCTCATATCGCTGACACGTTTTGCAATGGTATTGCACAGTACGAGCAGAACGCAGTTAATTACGGAATTAAACAGCCCGACCGCCGCTGAGAAACTGTATTCCGTACCCAAAATACCCACCTTGTACACATACGTCGCGATAACCTCCGAGGAAGAAAGGTTCAGCGAGTTTTGCATGGCGAATACTTTCTCAAAACCAAGGTTTAACAGGCCGCCGACGTTTAAAATCATTAACAGGACGACAGTCGGCATTAAGGCCGGCACATCAACGTGCCAAATTCTTTGCAGCTTATTCGCACCGTCGACCACCGCCGCTTCGTACAGCTGTACGTCTACGCCGGACAGGGTGGAAATATAAATGATGGAGTTCCAGCCGACCGTCTGCCATACGCCCGACCAGACATAAATATGCTTAAACCACCCCGGCTCAGCAAAAAAAGCAATGGGCTTCACGCTGAACACACCCAGCATTTTATTGATGATGCCATTCGTCGGGGAGCAGAAAGAAATCATCATACCCACCAGCACGACCGTTGAAATGAAGTAGGGTGCGTAGGAAATCATCTGCACGCTTTTTTTCAGTTTTTTGCCGCGCACTTCATTGATTAAAATGGCAAACACAATGGGAATGGGAAAGCTTGCCGCCATAGAGTAAAGGCTGAGCACCAAGGTATTCACCATAATCTGGCTAAAATTATAGGATTTAAAAAATCGGATAAAATGTTCAAAGCCAACCCATTCGCTGCCTAAAAAGCCCTTGGAGGCACTGTAATCCTTAAAGGCAATCTGCACCCCGTACATGGGAACATAACAAAAGATTATATAATACAGCAAAACAGGAATACTGATAAGATACAACTCGTAGTTGCGTTTCATATCCCGTTTTAGTCTGCCGCCGTAGGACAGCCTGTGGCGGGGAACCACAGACTGCCCCATTTTCCTTATCAAATCCATTCACCTCTAATCCAGTCTTTTCACTTTAAGCAATCTGGTTTGGCCTGCCTCAAAGGGACAGCTGATAATTTGTCCCTGCGCCGTAAACCCGTCGAGCAGGTCTGTCACCTCTACCGGATAAGGGAAATAAATGTTCTGCGTTCCCGTCGTCAGGGTATCGGCCGAAATGCTAACCAGTTCTTTCGTTGCGTACATCGTGTAACCTTCCGGCGCGTAGAAATGAACGCCGGCGTCTTGCATCCACTGTTTAAGCAGCTTTCTGGATGTCGGCGCGGTGCCGCACCAAATCAATCGGCCTCCGTTTGCAAGGTCACGGCCGCCGGCTGCCGCCGGCCCGTCGCCGTAATACAAAATGCCTTCTCCGTTATACTCAGCGCGCGGCTGCGGCGAATAGCTCTGCTGAACCACAATTTCGCCGTCCGGCGTGCACAGTTCGTCTGTTGTCAA
>CABSKZ010000461.1 GCA_902478395.1 uncultured Eubacteriales bacterium
GACAGACCTATGAATATGTCAATCAGCAGATAGAAGAATTACATCAGAAAAAACTTGGTATTGAAAATCGGATTGAAGAATTGAAATGCCTGACGCAAAATCACCAGTTGTCCGATAAAGAGTTTGATGTATTGCGGGATATGCTGTGTTCTTTTGCAGGTTCATTTGATACAATGAATATCGAAGAAAAACGTGCGGCATTGCGTACCTTTGTGAAGAAAGTAATATGGGATGGGAAAAATGCCCATGTATATTTATTTGGCGCTGATTCAGACAATATCGAGTATCCCAAAATCGAGGATGAAACAGAGCCGCTAAGAGGGGGTAGCAAATGAAATATTAATGCTCATGCGTTCCAACAAGAAAACACAGCAGGAAATTTCCTTAAACGATTGTCTCGGGCACGACTCCGACGGCAATGAAGTGACCTTCATGGATATCCTGTCCTCGGACGACGAAGAGGTTGTCGATGAGGTGGGCCTTAATCTTGACATAAAAAAACTGTACCGATACATAGACGAAACATTAAAGGACCGGGAAAAGGAAATCATTCTTCTCCGGTACGGCCTTCGCGGAAAGCCCTACACCCAGCGGGAAATTGCGAAAAACATGAATATCTCGCGGTCCTACGTGTCGCGCATTGAGAAAAAGGCGCTCGGGAAACTGAAAAAGCAGTTTGATGAGGGGAAACCCCAATAATCCAATGTTAAAAAATAATAAGAGGTTTTCTGTAAAAATCCAGAAAACCTCTTTTCACGTTTCTGATTTTGAGCCAAGACCGTGATATCGCGAGCCCCCGCCTTTGCATTCAAATAACTGTAGCCGCTACTTTGAGAACCAGCGGATATGCTCCATCAAATTTTCATTCAAGACCGCTTCTGATCCTGCTCCAGCAGTTCTATCACCTGCGCAAGCGACTCCACCGGTGCACCGCAGGTTTCGCCGCGGCACAGATAATACCGTGCGCCGCGTTCCGGAACCGGGTATTCCCGCGTAAATGGTGCCGCCTCTTCCAGCTTTCTGCTGTATTCCCCGTTTTTTACCAAAACGGAAAGATTTGGCTGATACAAGCATTCCAGCGCGTGCATTGGCTCCGGCTCCCCGGCACAGACAAGCTGCCGCGACGGATACAGCACCCCCATCATCGCGCACAGCGCAAAGCAGAAGCCTGCCGGAAACACCTCTGCTTCTCCTGCCAAAAACGCGAACTGCTTTTGTGCATATTCCCGCCATTTGGGTTCCGCCGTTAGCTCCGACAACCGCCAAAGGACCGCCGCCGCGACGGAATTGCCGGACGGCGACGCCCCGTCGTATACCTCCTTAGGGCGGCTGATGAGTTGTTCCCCATCTGAGGCATATAAATAGAACCCTCCATTTTCCGCATCAAAAAACTTTTCCACCATCAAGTCTGCCAGCCGAACCGCTTCGGCGAGCAATTCCGCGTCATATGCAGCCGCATACAGCTCCAGCAGCGCCCAAATAAGACAGGAATAGTCGTCCAGTTTCCCCTCTCCCGCTGTCTCGCCGTCCCGCCAGCGCACCGCCAGGGTTCCGTCCGGAGCCATCAGCCGTTCCTGGACGAACTCCCAGGCATGTTCCGCCGCCTCCAGGTACGTCCGGTTCTCAAACACCCGCCCCGCCTTTGCCAGCGCCGCAATCATCAGGCCATTCCACGCGGTTAGAATTTTATCATCCTTGTGCAGCGCTGTCCGCCCCAGCCGGTAGCGGTACAGCTTTTCCAGCACCGCAGCATCGGCCTCCTCCCCGCCAGCCAGCCGGTTCGGGATATTCTTTCCCTCAAAATTTCCCTCCGAAGTAATATCATACTGCGCATCGAACCGTGCGCCGTCCCGTTCTCCCAAAACAGCCAGAACCTCGTCCGGCGTAAAGGTATAATATTTTCCCTCTTCCCCTTCGCTGTCCGCGTCCTGCCCGCAGAAAAAACCTCCGTCCCCGTAGGTCAGCTCCCGGAGGACGTACCCTGCTGTCCGCTCCGCGGTCTTTCGGTATTCCTGGTTCCCCGTCACCTGATAGGCCTCGGCATATACATACAACAGCATCGCATTGTCGTACAGCATCTTTTCAAAATGGGGCGCAAGCCAAAAATCGTCGGTGGAATACCGCGAAAACCCGCCGCCGATTTGGTCGAATAACCCGCCGCGCGCCATCGTACCCAGTGTCTTTTCCGCCATGGCGAGCGCAGATTCATTTTTCTCCCAATACGCGTACCGGAGCAGGAACAACAGATTCTGCGGCGAAGGAAATTTCGGTGCGCTCCCAAAGCCGCCGTTTTCCGGGTCAAAGCTGTTTTCAAAATGTGCCGCCGCCCTGTAGAGCAGCTCCTTAGATACCTCTCCCGGCGCCGCGTCTTCCCGCGCCAACAGTGCTTTTTGAATCTCTTCCCCCGACTGCTCCAGCCCCCGGCGTTCCGTTTTCCAAAGCTTTGC
>CABSKZ010000462.1 GCA_902478395.1 uncultured Eubacteriales bacterium
AATGAAGGCGCGGCCATTAAATCTGTAACAGAGATAGTTCAAAAAATCAGAAATGCTTTTGGTATTCCCATTTCTACCGGAAAATTTAATCAGCGGGCATACGGCATCTATAAAACGAGAGCGGAAGCTATTCGCACTAAGGTTTCCGACGCCCTTCCCACCATAGCGCACGAATTAGGCCACATTTTGACAAACGCTATGGTCTTTACATCCTGCCGTCCACAAACGAAGCAATTCAAGTTTTGATAAGCACGCGCCCAGAGTTTGCTCAATCCTATGAGGTGGAGCAATTACCGGGGGAAGCCGTCGCGGAATTTATGCGCGATTATCTTACCGACAGAACTTTGGCTAAAAGCAAATATCCGGCGTTCTATGATGCTTTCGTCAAAGCACTTCCAGAAGACCAAATAAAAAAGCTGAACTCCATCGGTGACGACATCAACCGCTATATGTTCGCTGATCTTCATGAGAGGGCAAAAGCAAACATTGTGACAAGGGAGGAGAGCCAAAAAATATACAGGTCTCAAAAATCCCTTGGTGATTTGCTTACGAGGGCAAAAGAATTGTTTTCGGATACCGCCGCAAAAGTGGAGTTGTTCGGAAAGGGTGCCCATGATCGCTATTGGATTAGCAAGGACGTCGACGGAATGATTGAGCGCATGATTGCCGGTGAATACATGACCGACATTGACGGAAAGCCCGTAGAATGGCCGGACGAGACCGGACATGTAAAGCCGGTTGAGAGTTTGGCTCGTATCATGTCCGAAATAACCGAAAGCCAGAAGAAGGAGTTCGATGCATATCTTACCTATCGTCACGGATTGGAGTTTTTAGCGAACGGCAAACGGGTATTTGCAGACGATAGGCTGAACAATTCCGAGTATATGCGCAGTAAAATGGCGAGCATGGAATCCGAGTTCCCCGCGTTTAAAGATACAGCGGAAAAGATATATCGTTGGCATGATATTTTTATGCGCAAATGGGTGGTTGAGCCTGGTCTTATTACCAAGGAAGCTTATGAACTGCTGCGTAAAAAGTATCCTAGTTATGTTCCGTTTTACAGAGCTGTTGAAAATGGTAAAGGAGGCGCTAGAGGCTCTGTAGCCAACCAAAACAGCCCGATTAAGCGGGCCAGGGGTAGCGGCAAAGCGATTCTTAGCCCTGTCGAAAATATCTGCGTCAGCGTCGATAAGTGCGTTAAGGCGGCGGATAGAAACGCTGTCATGCAAGTAATGGCGAAGGCGTTGCGCGAAAACGATGGGTTATGCTATTTGATGGAGGAGGTGCCGGCCAGCCGGATTCCCAAAACCGTGTCCAGTGAAAGCGTTAAGCAGAAAATTTCGAAGGCGTTGAAGGACGCGGGGGTGGAATCGGACATCACAGAAGCGCTCAACGAAGCCATAGGGGCCGATGTTACTCAATGGGTGGTGAATCCGCGCCAAGGAGCCGATATCGTTTGGATGATTGAAGACGGCAAGAAAAAGTATTTTCAAATTCACGACAAGGGCCTGATGGCGGCCCTCACAAATCTAACGCCTTATCAAGCAAACGGGTTCTTCTCTGTTCTCGGAACGGCTTCTCGTGCATTTAAAGCGCTGAACACAGGAGCAAACCCGATATGGGCGGCGCAGTCAAATGCAATTCGTGATTTCTTTACCACCTGGCATTATGGCAGCGAGAACAACCCGATTAAATTCATGGGGCAGTACATCAAGGCGATTGTGGATACCGTGAACGGATTACGCGGAAAAGAGGGGATGTATTCAGAATATCGCGCAGGAGGCGGAGGCAACTCGGCCTCGATTTCTAATCCTAAGCAAATAAAAAGCGTGGCCCAAGACCTGTATAAACAAGATAGGGGCGGATTTAGAAAAGTAATTGAAAACAGAATTCGTATTCTTGAGGCTATAGAGGCGTTTTCTGATGTTATTGAAACTGCCCCGCGTTTGGCTGAATACACCAGGCAGCGAAAGCGAGGTGTTGACATCAGGCATTCGGTTCTGGCAGCAGATGAGGTTTCTGTGAATTTCAAGAGGAAAGGACAAATGTCTCCACAGCTCGATGCGGTTTACCCTTATTTCAACGCGTCGGTTCAAGGCATATCCAAAATGATTCGGTTTGCAAAGAGTAACCCCAAAGCATTTTGGACTAAGCACATAACCACTTCTTTGCTTTTGGCTGCCTTGGTCATAGGGTGGAACAAGTTTTTCATGGACGACGAGGATGAATATGAGAAGCTGTCCAACTACATGAAAAACAATTATTATTGCTTTTCGGTAGGGGACGGCAAGTTTGTTCGGATAGCCAAGGCCAAAGAACTCGCTGTTCTTGAAAGCCTCATTGAGCGCACTTACGAAGCGGGCGTTTTAGGTAACGACCAGGCGTTTGGAGATTTCGCAAATTACACAGCCCTACAGCTCCTTCCGCCGGGCGTCCCCACAC
>CABSKZ010000463.1 GCA_902478395.1 uncultured Eubacteriales bacterium
TGCGTTTCCTGCGCCCAACCAACAGTAAACTTGAAACCTTCTGCTATAAAGCGAATGGGGAGCATTGTTCTGTTATTGATGATAACGGGCGCTGTATCAAGCGTATGCGCTGCGCCGTTTAAATAGGCAGTAATTGAATTTATTGTTAAATCAATTGTATCATTATGATATGTAAGCGATGCCATTTGCAGGTCCTCATTCCAACTTACCGCCCCGCCCATTGCTTCAATAATTGCACGGACAGGAACAAGCGTTCTGTCATTTTGTATCACAGGCGCAGTCCCTTCATCGTCTATGTTTCTCCGCTCCCCGTTTACTGTCATAATGGGGCTTCCTATCTGCATAGTGAGTGTAAAATCCTCCGCATCAACCTCTGCGGCGCCGCAGCCAGCTACCGTTGATATCGCAAATACCAACATTACTAAAATAGATACTATCTTTTTCATATGCGAACCTCCTGTTCCTCTTGACATGTTTTAATGTATTTGTTATACTTTAATTAAAGTTCAATTCCATTATACAAGTTAAACCTTACTTTAAGTCAAGACTTTTTTTGAAAAATTTTTAAAATATTTGCGGAGGGAATTCATGTTATATACAGTGGGAGAAATGGCAAAGCTTTTAGGTGTTGCGGCCTCAACACTTCGTTATTATGATAAAGAAGGTTTGCTGCCGTTTGTGAAACGCACGGACGGGGGCATGAGAATGTTCCGGGATGAGGACTATGAATGGCTCAAAACGATTGAGTGTATGAAAAAAACCGGGATGCCGTTAAAGGACATTCGTGAATATATTATGATGGCTATGCGCGGTGACGAAACCTTAGAGCAAAGACTCGATATGATAAAAAAGCAGCAGGAAAGCGTGGCACAGCAAATTAAAGAATTAAAAGAGATGTCTGATGCACTGGATTTTAAATGCTGGTATTATGAAACAGCGATTCAAGCTGGCACCGCTGCTGTTCCAAGAGATATGACCGATGAAGAAATTCCGCCACGGTTTGTTGAAGTTCGCAAGAAGCTAAAAAATGGATAAGCGTTTTTTAATTTAGAATATAATTAGCTATGAAGAAAAATCCGCAAGAATGTTAAACTCTTGCGGATTTTTCTTTCTCTATTTCTATCATTCCCCGCCTGATTGTTTCGGTGCCGTCCCGGATGGGCTCTGTCATATCGTATTCTGCTTTTGGTGCGGTATATTAGAACGAAGAAGCTCAAAAACCGGTATGTTTTTACGGGCGAACCGAAATTCCCGGCGTTTGTGCAGTCTTTAAGGAGCGGATTCATATTGTGGAGAACGAAAGTTCAACGCCATCGGCGCAAAGAAGCAAGCGGGGATAACGGACGTTTTCAGGAAAAACATCGGACTGAATTCATCGACTCCACCGAGTTCAACGTGATGAAATATCTTGGCATGATGGATATTTTTTTAAATTTTTACGCGGCCCGTGGACGACGCGGAGGACAACTCCACCAATAATAGGGAAATCAAAATAAATATATAAGAAAATATATGTATGTATATCCAACACGTGGGAAAAACAGCTGAAAAATGGTTACTATTGTAAACCGTAGAATTAATTTCTATTGACATCAAGTAATGCTCCTTGTAAACTAAGAAATGTTGGTATTCCAATCAAACAACCAAAAAATAAGGAGCGATGATTATGAACAAGAAATTGAGAAAGTGCATGATTGTACCGGCTGTTTGTTTGTCTATACTGGCATCTGCGCCGGGAAACATTTTTGCAGCAAAGTTTAATGACGCAGACATTCATTGGGCAAAAGATGCAATTGAAACATGGGCAGATCACGAGGTAGTTCAAGGCTTTGACGGACTGTTCCGTCCCGATGATACGATTACAAGAGCAGAATTGGCTGTTATGATTAATCGCATCATGAATTATCAGGAACGGGCGGAAAATACATTTGATGATTTACCCGAGAACTGGTACACCGATGCAATTTTAAAACTGGTGAAGCATGGTGTAATACTGGGGCATGACAGCCAGATTCGTCCTGAAGATCCTGTTACCCGCGAAGAGGCCCTGGTTATGATGGCAAGGGCGCTGGGAATTGAAGAAAGCAGCAGAAATTCCGTTTCCTTCATCGATTCCGGCAATATCAGCGAATGGGCACTCGGCGCAATTCAAGCTATGACAGAGAGAGGATTTATTAATGGGTATGAAGATGGCTCCTTCCGTCCGCAGGACAAAATGACGAGAGCCTGCTCTGTAACTGTTGTTAACAACTCTATTAAAGGCTTTTACAACAAACCGGGAATATATAAAGCCGAAGGAGAAATAAACGGCTTGGTAGTTGTTAGCTCTCCAGATGTTGTTCTGGAAGGAATGACAATCAACGGCGACTTAATTGTAACACCCGGCGTTAAGGAAGGTACTGTTACCCTACAGGGTACGACGGTGTCCGGACAGCAAATTG
>CABSKZ010000464.1 GCA_902478395.1 uncultured Eubacteriales bacterium
GATGTGTATAAGAGACAGGGGTTACAGCAGGGCAGGGAACCGTATCCTGTGCAGATAGCGGCATTGTTTCCCCGCAAAGTCCGGTTTGGGAGGCATTAGGGCGCTGCCTGCCATTTGGCGCGGCAAGGTTGGCGGTTCTATCAAATTACGTCCCGCCCAATGGTAAAATGTCCAAAGAGAAACTGGTTCTTTTACAGGAATCGGTATCGGCGGCAGGCGGGGGACATTTTCCGCCGCGGGACGCTGCATTTGCAAACCGGCTGATATTCTAATCCGCACAGGTGCGCAGAGCGCATACAGAGGCGCGGAATTTGCATGGATTACCAGAAATTGTGTGTTGATTTGCCTCCCTGTATCTGTTATCATATATCGTATCCGATATACAAGGAGGTCATATCATGCGAAAACTGACAGCCGCACTCATCGCGGCAGTATTATGTATTATAGCCGTACCCGTGCTGGCGGAAGAACCGGTGCGGGTTACGGTTGACGGACGGGAGCTGGCGTTCGACCAGCCGCCTGTCATTGAGAACGACCGGGTATTGGTTCCGGTGCGCGCCATTTTTGAAGCGCTCGGCGCGCGGGTAACGTGGCAGGAACAAAACCGGCAGGTTACGGCAGCAAAGGACGCGGACACCGTTATTTTATGGATTGGAAAGCAGGTCCTTTACCGAAATGGGAACGCCGTTTGGCTGGACGCTGCGCCGAAAATCGTGAACGACCGGACGCTGGTGCCGGTGCGCGCGGTGAGCGAAAGCTTTGGCGCACAGGTAAGCTGGGAAGAGCGGGCGCGGCTGGTTTCTGTGAGCACGGGCGGGACAAATACGGAACAGCCCGGCACGCCGGAGCAGCCGGAGACGCCAATAGAGCCGGAAACCCCAGAACAGCCCGGACAGGGCGATGTGGCGGGATTTGCATACCAGGTCTTTACGCTGGCCAACGCGGAACGTGAGGCGGCGGGGCTTACGCCGTTTGTGTGGAGCGACGACCTTGCGAATATCGCGCTGGCGCACAGCAAGGATATGAACGACAGGCGGTTTATGTCGCATACCAATCCGGACGGGCTGTCGCCGTTTGACCGCATCCGCCGGTATGGGCTGAAGTATTCGGGCGCCGCGGAGAATATCGCCGCCGGGCAGAAAACGCCCGAGGAGGTTATGCAGAGCTGGATGTCCTCGGAGGGGCACCGCGCCAATATTTTAAACCCGGGGCTGAAACAGCTCGGCGTCGGCTTCTACGAGGGAAACGGCCCCTACCGCACGTACTGGACACAGGTGTTTTTGACGCCGTAAAAACTGGATAATTGGTTTGGCTGTGCCGGTTTACCGGCGCAATAGAAGAGGCAGAGAATTCTGCCTCTTTTTTTGTGCGTGCGGTGCGCGCGGCCCCTAAAACGGATAGCGATGCGCACGGCCTTCATCCACCATAGGGGAAGAAGCCTGGAATGGTTGCTTATGGCGGCGGAGCATTTCAGAAAGACAGTGCGCCTTGTGACGTGGCCGGCCGAAAAGCCGGACAGGCTATATACCGCCGCCTGCTATACAGGTGGTGTATTATGCGAAAGAAGTTTGCCTCTTGTGGGCTATTTGAACGGAAGAAAGTGAAGCGCCGCCGCATCTGGTAAGGGCGGAGTGGTGGGCGGCTGACGCTTGAAAAGAATGACAGCGCAAAAAGGAGAATTTTAAATACCGCGGAGGGTGGAGGACGGCGCATCATGCCTAGGAATTTCGGCGGATTCCTGCGGCACGGGGCGTTTTGACCGGATAGCCGAAGCCGGATGCCGCGCTGGAACTGGCCTGATATGCCGCAGGGCTTATTCTGCTGGAACTGGAAACGGCAGCTCCAGCAGGTCGCCGTTTGTGACAACGCAGAGTGTTTGACCGGGTTCGTCTACCCACATTTCCATGCTGTCAAAATACAGATTTTCGTAAACCGCAATGGGTGTGAAAGCGAAGGTTTCCGCATCGAGCGTGCCGACGGTGGTGGAAGCATCGGAGTCACCGTATCCCTCTGGCTCCGCATAGTAATAGGCGCCGCCGGAACCGGTGCGCTGGAAAAATCGTTCGCGCACGCGGTATAGCTTCGAAAAGTCGCCTTCGGCTTCCTGGAAGGCATCTGTTGCCGCGTCGTACGTGTACCAGCGGCTGTTACTGGTGATATATAGCTTGCCGTCCGCAATGGCGACGTGAGACAAGGAATGGGCATCCGTTGAACCGAGGTCGAATGTGGTCTCCGCAAAGGTTTTCAGATTGATTTTCACAAGGGCGTGCGGATTGCCCTCCCCATGTTCCGTTTTTGTGCAGACAACCCAATCTGTTTCAGGGAGGACGACAGGATTATTGTACTCTCCTTCCCGCATGAAAACTGGCTCTTCTCCTTGTTTAGTCAGATAGAGGCCGGCTTTTTTTGTGCTGTTCTCTTTCAGAACACGAACCCG
>CABSKZ010000465.1 GCA_902478395.1 uncultured Eubacteriales bacterium
GTCCCGACAGGGCGCCTGCGGCCGTTTGAAGAAATTATGAAGGACATGGCGGACCTTTGCAAAAAGGTGACGGAGGACGCAGGCTATACAATGGCGGACGTGAAGTCCATAGGAATCGGCAGCCCGGGGACGCCGGACGTGGAAAACTGCCGTGTGGTTTACACCAACAACATTGTCAATTTTGTCGATGTTTCGGTTGGGGTGGAGCTGCGCAAATATTTCCCGGGGATGGATGTATATTTGGAAAACGACGCGAACGCGGCGGCCTACGGGGAAATTTTGGCGGGCGCGGCGCGGAGCCTGAGCAACGCGGTTATGGTCACGCTGGGAACCGGCGTCGGCGGCGGTGTTATTATCGATAACAAGATATATGCGGGATTCAACCATGCGGGCAGTGAAATCGGCCATATGGTCATTACATATGACGGGGAGCCATGCACCTGCGGCAGGAAGGGCTGTTTGGAGGCCTATGCCTCCGCTACGGCGCTGATTAGCCAGACCGCGAAGATGATTGAACAATATCCGGACAGCGTCATCCATCAAATGATTGACCATAATCCGGAAAACATCAATGGTAAGACCGCGTTCGACGCGATGCGAGCCGGTGACGAGGCCGGAAAACGGATTGTTGAGCAATATTTGAATTATCTGGGTGCGGGGCTTGCGAATATTGTGAATCTATTCCAGCCGGAGGCAATTGTTATCGGCGGCGGCATCAGCAAGGAAGGCGAGACGATTCTGGCCCCGCTTCGGAAATATGTTGCGGAAAACAGCTATACGTGCGACGTTCCATCCACAAAGCTGATTACGGCGGAGCTTGGAAACGATGCGGGCATCGTAGGCGCGGCGTTCCTCTGGAAGCAGGCACAATAAAATGATGGGCTGCAAAATGTCCAGCACGCACAAAACAGCCACAGACTGAAAAGTGTGGTTTTTATAAGTTAAAATTTCAGGGGGGCAGCGGTGCTGCCCCCTTTTTTGTTGATAACCGGAGCGCGCGGATAAAATTTTCAGTTCATTATGTGGAAAAGGCAGAAAACCACGAAATGCCGTTTTTTTAAAATTTTGAAAGAGAAGTTTTTTTCGAGGTGTTTATTTGTGAAATATGGGAGCAGACAGCGCGGGAAAGCGCGGACGGCGGAAGAAAACCGTCATATTGACGGGAAAAACGCACAAAACAAAAAAAAATATGTGCAAAATCCCTCTTTTTCAACATTTACTTGACATAATACAGAACTTATGGTATGATACGGATAAAGTGGATATTGTTAGCGAGGGATTTGGAGGTGCTGACCGGTGATTGAACGCGGCGACATCACCCGGGTGAAAAACCTGCTGGCGGAAAACGTTGGCAAAAGAATCCGGCTGAGCGCAAAAAAAGGACGAAAGAGGGTCATTGTACGGCAAGGGGTCATCAAAGAAACCTATCCGTCTATTTTTATTGTGCTTCTTGACGGAATCTCCGAGTTTGCGGAAACGCCGAGAACCGTCTCCTTTTCTTATGCAGATTTGCTGACAAAATCCATTGAAATTACGGTGGTTGACTCAAAACTGGAAATTAAATAGGTATTTTACATAGAAAGAGTTGATAGTTGCTATCAGCTCTTTTTTTGCAGGAATCTATTTAGGATAATAGGATGCGCGAAAAAGAAACGGCAGGGGACTGACGCGGTGTCAATTCCCGGCCGTTTCGCTGCTGTTTTGTGCGGCGCTTTGGCGCAGTTTTAAAATATTTTGTATGATGTCGTATACGAGTTCAAGCTCTTCATTGGAAAGCTCTCCAAGGCTGTAGGTTATCCGGTCGATGTTGTTGTTCTCTCCTTTTATCACAACATCTTCGTCAAACAGGTCGCGGCAGGGAATGTTCAAAGCACGGCAGATTTTTTCTAATGACTTGACCGTTGGACTACATTGCCCTAATTCAATTCTGGAGATATGTGATTGTGCAAGGTTGGAGAATTCAGCTAATTTCTCAATAGAGATTCCGACATTATTCCGTGTGGTACGGATTTTTGTCCGTACAGATTTTGAAAGTGCGGTTTCTTTTTCTGTATCACCCTCCGAAACAGAGGATTCGGAAATGGGTTCAATATATTTTGTAGGAATGAGTTCGGTTGAAAGTTGGGGTTCCTTCGAACGCTCATTTTTTGCCATATACATACCCCCTTTGCTATTAGTCTACCTCAATATAGGTTCGTTATACAATATCTTAAAAGGGATTATGTTGTATCTCTTAAACGGGTTGACAATGAATCCTATATAAGGTATAATCGGTTCAGGGGTGAAAGTATGGCAAAAATTTGGAATTTTGATAGGTTGATAGATGAAATCGACCAGATTATGGCGACAAATGATAACTATATCCGAATTGAAAAAGAAAAACAGAATAGCCTTAAAAAATTGAAAAAACGGCTGGGGAAACACTATGAGTTGGTAC
>CABSKZ010000466.1 GCA_902478395.1 uncultured Eubacteriales bacterium
GTTCCGCAGAACCTGCCATCTTAACCTGCTGGCGAAGGAGCCGCACAATACGAAACACGTCTGTTTCCACCCGCAGTATATCTGGTGCGGTGACAAATCGCTGATTCCCGGGCTGGAATACATTGGTGGGCTCTATGAGCGCGATTATTCGCCGGAATGTGTCAACGATATCATAAAAACCGCTGAGGAAAATGGCTTTCTGGTGTCATATAACCATCCGCACTGGTCGCTGGAAACCAATGGGGAATGCCTCCGGTACGAAGGCATGTATGCGATGGAGATTTACAATCATGGCTGTTATCAGATGGGAATATTCGAATACAACGCACAGGCTTATGACGTAATGCTCCGCATGGGCAAACGGATTTTTTGTGTGGCAACAGATGACAACCATGACATCAGACCGTTTGAACACCCGTTGAACGATTCTTTTGGCGGCTTCACGATGATTCAGGCACAGCGGCTCGATTATCCGTCTGTCATAAGCGCGCTAGAGCTTGGTACATTTTATGCGTCACAGGGGCCGGAAGTGCATGAACTCACCTTTGAAAACGGCAGGGTTCGTATATTGTGCAGTCCCGCGATGGATATTATGCTGTCCACTGCGGGCCGGAGCGCACAGCACAAGAGGGCAGAACCGGGTGCGCTTCTGGAAGAAGCTGAGTTCGATGTCTCGGCGGAGGATCGTTATTTCCGTCTGGATGTTGTAGATAGTTCCGGCAGACGCGCCAACACACGCGCCTACTTTTTGGATGAACTGGAATGATGGAGGGTGGAAAATGAAATTTGACTGCGGACAATTCAGCGGCGTTTGCACCTGTGGCAGGACTCACAGCCTGTCTACGCAAGAAATCTTTCTGGAAATGGGCGCACTAAAGAAACTCCCCATCCTGTTGGGAGAGGACGGCTACAATCATCCGGTCATCGTATGTGACGGCAATACATGGAAAGCGGCGGGCAAGCAAACCGCATCCCTTATTCCTGGAAGCCGTGTCGTCTGCCTTCCGGAAGAGAATCTGCATGCTGACGAAACGGCGGTAGAAAAAGTATTGGGGGAATTGAAGGGAGCGGATGATGTCCTGCTGGCTGTCGGGTCCGGTACAATCCACGATATTACGCGGTACGCCGCGAACGAACGGACGCTTCCGTTCTATTCCATCCCAACGGCCGCCAGCGTGGATGGATTTGTTTCCACTGTTGCGGCAATGACTTGGCATGGCTTTAAAAAGAGTTTTTCCGCAGTTGCGCCACGGTTTGTTATCGCGGACACGGGGATATTTTCCAAAGCGCCGTACCGTCTGACTGCCTCCGGCGTTTCCGATTTGCTCGGAAAATATACCGCCATAGCAGACTGGAAAATTGCGAACGTTGTTACAGGGGAGTATATTTGTAAACGGATTTGCCAAATGGAAATGGAAGCAGTTAACCGCGTCATAGATAGTATAGACGGCCTTCGGGCAGGTACACCACAGGCGTATGAGGAGTTGATGTACGGGCTGTTGCTATCCGGCCTCGCTATGCAGATGGTCGGAAATTCCCGTCCTGCATCAGGTGCGGAACACCACCTTTCCCATTTCTGGGAGATGGAACTTATCAATCCGCATATCGATGTATACCATGGGGAAAAGGTATCGGCGGGACTTCTGATTTGTCTGAAGGAATACCGGAAAATCCTCGATGCGATTCGCTCCGGACGGATACAAGTTGAGCCCTACCAGGGATTCCCAGTAGATGAACTGAAGCGTAGCATACAGAATGAAACCATCTATAATCAGATAGTGGAGGAAAATACTCCAGACCCGCTTGCGGCGGTTCAGCCGGAGGAGTTGAGACGGAAACTCGGAAGAATCGCGGAAATTTTGGCGGTTCTGCCTTCGCCGCAGGAGGCAGAGCAAACTCTGAATCGTGCCGGCGCAGTTTGTGCGCCGGAACAAATCGGCATTTCCCAGGATTTGCTGGAGCCGTCCGTCAGGCTTTCGCCGTTTGTCCGCTGCCGCCTGACGCTGATGCGGTTAAAACATATGCTGTCGGCAGGATAGAACGGAGCTTATATATCAGTCTATAAACTATAAACAGAGATAAAATGAGGTGTTGTCAAAGGAGCGGCATATAAGCCTTGATAGGAAGTCTATCACCCGGTAACTGCACATAAGCAAAACAAATATACGCACGCAAGCGAAAGATGCCAAAGGCAGATAGATTTTGGCTTGAGGCGTGTCAATTTTTTCACCACGCTCAAACAGGGACCAGACTTTATCTGGTCCCTGTTTATGTTTGGCACTTGCAGAATATTACCGTGTTAGAATACATATATGCTATTTGAGTTCAATTGAGGGAATTTGTCTATTTGTAATGATATTTTTAAACGAATGAATATACGATTTCGGTTTTAGCAAAATAAAACTAATCCAGCCTAATTCTTTCTGGACAAAAACG
>CABSKZ010000467.1 GCA_902478395.1 uncultured Eubacteriales bacterium
AACATGAACAAAAAAGGACCGCGTCGCGGTCCTTTTTCCGATTTTCTTTTACATATGTATGGAAGGCTCATATACATTAAGCCTTACAATTTTATTTTCCGCATCATACCTGGCTCCATTCGCCTTGGACAACTCTTCAAACGGTTCGCCCGTTCTCAAATCCAGCACGGGTATCATCACTTCTCCGTACAGCAGCCGCGTCCGGAACCGGGAATCATATGGATGTATATATCCATTTAATCCCACAAAACCTCTATAGCCGACCCTGTATAATATCCAGAAAAATCCATATCCATAGCTAATATTGATGGATTGGCGTTCTCCATTCCAACTGCATGGCCCTTTGTCATACAGCCGGTAAACCGACCGGGCTGGGACGTATATCACCTCGTCCACAATCTGAATCGGCATCACAATTTCCGTTGGGCACTCAAGATGCTCATCCTTTAGCAGGATTAGGGAAATTTCTTTGTCCACGCCCTCCGTCATCTCGTCATAGGCCCGGCACAGCAGCTCCGCCAGCTCTCCCAGCGTAATCACGTCGCCCAGACGGGCATATTCATCCAGCAGTACGCCCTCCTGTTTCAATATGCTTGCATATCCCTTCTGCCAGTCGGGTATTGTCTCCCAGTCCGCGAACGGGATTTCCCCATTCGTCAAATCCAGCCCCGCCGGATATACCAGCCCCAACCCGCGCGTGATGAGCGTCACCGCGTCAGAGCGCGTCGCCGGACGGAACGGCAGCAGCTGATTGTCAAAATAATCCGTTGGAATTAGCAGGCCGAAACTCAGCGCCACGTGCAGATATCCGCGTTTCTCCAGGTCCGATTCATGCGTATCTGTGAAGTCCGCTTTATAATCGGCATCGATATGCGCAAAATGCTCCGGCACTTCAAGCGCGTTCGCAAAGCTGCTGCCCGGCTTGATGTCGAACGCCTCACACACCATGATGATGAGCTGTTCATACGTAATCGTATCCTCCGGCACTGGCTCCTTGCCATACATTGCCTGTTCCATCCATGCATGCGTCCGGGCCATGTTTTCCTGCGTGCTGTAGTCCTGCGCGGAAATTGCGGGAATCGCAAAAGGATACACAAGCACCGTCGAAAGTACTAATGCCAACATCTTCAACGCTGTTTTTTTCAACCGTTTCATGTTATACCCTCCCTGTTATTTTTATTTCCAACATTTGTTTTTAGTATAACATATTTTCCGGTTTTTTGCAAGCCGAAAACAAGAGTCATAACCACCGGCCATGCCTATAGGCTCACCGAAAGCCTTTCTCTTGCACGAATTGCCTTATCTCGAATTTAAAGCAATATGATTTCTATCTGTTATAAACGCCAATTTTTAATATTGTTTTCGATAAGCTTCCCCGCTATTCCCTGATAAACAACTGTACAAAGCCATAGCTTTTTGAAACCACTGGCACTGCTGGTGGTTTTCTCTAGACAAAAAAGGACCGCTATGCGGTCCTTTTAGCTTGTGCTTACGAAGTATGGGAAGGTGGTTCTGCCATATAAACGGTTACAATTTTATTTTCCGCGTCGTAAAATGCTTCATAAACATAATCTGTCTGTTTATAATCCTCCCCCGTATTCAAGTCCAAAACCGGCACCATAGTCTCGCCATAGAGCAGACGTGTGCGGAATCTGGTGTCATAGAGGCCGTTATATTCCTCATAATCTTTTTTGAATCCATTATACCCAGCGACGTAGTTGATAACAAAAAAACCTAGCCCATAGCTAACTCTACAGCATTGATTGTCTGCCGTCCAATAACCGTGCGAATGGTCATACAGCCAATACATTGGCCGCACAGGGACATATACCACGTTGTCCACAATTTGAATCGGCATCTGAATTTCCGTCGGCACATTTATAATTTCTTTTTTCGATTTTTCCGGTATATAAAGTTTTCTCTGCAACACCAGTCTAATTTCTGTATCCACGCCCTCCGTCATCTCGTCATAGGCCCGGCACAGCAGCTCCGCCAGCTCTCCCAGCGTAATCACGTCGCCCAGACGGGCATATTCATCCAGCAGTACGCCCTCCTGTTTCAATATGCTTGCATATCCCTTCTGCCAGTCGGGTATTGTCTCCCAGTCCGCGAACGGGATTTCCCCATTCGTCAAATCCAGCCCCGCCGGGTATACCAGCCCCAACCCGCGCGTGATGAGCGTCACCGCGTCAGAGCGCGTCGCTGGGCGGAATGGCAGCAGCTGATTGTCAAAATAATCCGTGGGAATCAGCAGGCCGAAATCCAGCGCAGTCTTTAGATAACCTCGTTTTTCTAAATCTGATTCGTATGTGTCGGAAAACGATGCTGACGTCTGAACTTGTACCAATCTGTTAGTAATGGAATTCGCAAAACAACTGCCCGGCTTGATGTCGAACGCCTCACACACCATGATGATGAGCTGTTCATACG
>CABSKZ010000468.1 GCA_902478395.1 uncultured Eubacteriales bacterium
AAGCCATTCAGCTCGAGCACGGCGGAAATGCAGGGAGAATTTACCCGCCGGAACGCCAGAACAATTCCATCCCCCCGCTCTGGGCGGTCATACTGCCACGCCGCCCAAGAAACGAAATCATACGAGGCCGGAACCAATGGGTAGTAGTCGCAGGAAAAGTAGGGGCGCACCCATTTGTATTCCGCGTTGATTTCCTTAATCCACGCAAGCTCTTCTTCATTTAGCGTTTGGCCGGCATATCCCCAGTACATCGCTTCCCACGCGGAGGAATAGTTGCTGCGTGCCGCATAGATATCGCCTACACGCCTGCCGGATCCGGTTCCCTGATACGGCACATACCAGGAAATGCCGGTGTTGTGCATCTGGCCGATTTCCGGTTCAATATCCCATGTACACTGCGCGTCGCTTCGCCACAGCGGAATACTGCGGGATAGCAGCTCAATATCGATCCTTCTGCCACCTTGAGAGCAGTCATCGATAATCAGGTCCGGGAATTCCTCCAACAGGCTGTCCCACAAACGATACAGCCCCATAATGTGCTTAATTTCCAGCATCCCGCGGCGGTCTCCGGGTTCATTCTCCCGCCAGTAGGGCAAGGCGGAAAAATTGAAATCCTGCCGGTAGCACTTTACCCGCAGTTTACGAATGATACCGCTAAGCGTTTTGTAGCAATGCTCGAAAGCCTCTTCATTTCCTAAATTCAGGAGCAAATTTGTCCGGTCAAACTCTGTCGGCGGATTTTTCCTGTGCAGGAACCATTCCGGATGCTCCTGTGCGTCCGGCGTGGTGATAATCACCCGCTCTGGTTCGAACCAAAGCAACAGTTTCATCCCCGCCTGTTCCACGGCGTCTGCCACTTCTGCCATCTCATCCGGATGGTACAGCGTGTTGATTTTCCAGTTTCCGGTATGCTGCGCCCAGTCTCCCGTATGTTCGTTCGAGCATTCCAACTTGCCGTCTCCATACCAGCCGGCGTCTATCCAGTAATATTCATACCCAACGCCGGCTTTATCAAACGCTTCGATGCGTTTTAGCATTTCACCGCTCGATAGTCCGCCCCAGGTCATGGCGCTGAGCGGTCCCTCCGCATCTCTGCCCTGGCTCCCTATTAGAGAAAAATGTTCCTTTACCAGTCTCCGGAAAGCGTTGTGTGCAGCCGTCTGCCCGCTGCTGTATTCCAGCAGCACAATGGAGGAGGTGCGGATTTTCTCGCCCGGATACAGGCAGAACGAGGTTTCCTCCAGCCCGGTCCGCAGGCGGATGGTTTCTTCCTCTCTGTCTACGACTGCGCACCACTGCCCGGTCCAACCGATTGCGGCAAGTATACCCCCGTCCCCCTTATTGATATCGAAAAACGGCATCAGGCCATCCGAGGAACGTCCGCCGCGGCAGGCATACGTTTTGCGTTCTCCCGGCTGAATAGATTCATCCACAACCATAAAATCCGTTTTCGACTTGTCCGACCCCTGCATCTTATAAACTTTGGATGTCCCTGCTTTATCTATGTAGCCTTTCATCTGTTCCGGATTCTTTCCAATCGCAAACGTGCAGTCGCAGTCATACAAGTTTGAAATTACTTTTGTGCGGCGCGTTCCTGTATTTTCTAGATACAGCATCCACTTTACCGCATTGTACGCGGGATATTCCTCCACAATCTGGGTAATTACCAGCCCGTCGCCAGCCGCATAAGCCATCACAGCCTGCCGCGTCCCCTTTTCACCTTCCGTTTGCTCCCGCTTAACGGCTACCGGTTCAAACGGCTTTCCATCATACAAAAACGAAAAACCTTTATTTTCCTTTAGAAATTCCATATTGAATTGCCCCTTTTCTGTATTTATTTACAAAAACATACAGGTTCCCAAAAAGCATAAGCCCATTCCTAGCATCGTCCGAGAAGTTACTTTTTCTTTAAAAAACAGTATCCCGGAGAACGCAGTGAAAATGATACTCCCTCCCGTTATGATAGGATATAGAACAGTTGACGGCAAATTTTCCGCCCCTATTAATTGAAGCAAATATGAAAATCCACTCAACAGCGCGGCGCCAAGAATTAGCATAACTGGTTTAAAAGAAAAGTCCTTCCTCTCGCCGCTTTTACGCTTTACAAAAAACAGTGCCGCGGAGCAGAGAACAGCCGTTGCAATACCGGTTAGCACAACAAAATCCATTGCAGAAACAGCGGCCATGTTGATTTGATGTTCTTTTGAAATGACACTTACAAAGCCATTTAGAACAAACACCGCGCAGCACATTAAGATTTGTTTAATTCCTGGTTTTGGGCCATCCGCATTGATTATAAACAGCGCGGCTGCAATAACGAGCAGTCCCGTTGTTCGCAGCAACGAGGCTGGCTCATTCAAAAAAATCAATCCCCAAATATATGGGACAATCATTCCCCCGGTCATTAAAAAAAATGTGTAAAACGA
>CABSKZ010000469.1 GCA_902478395.1 uncultured Eubacteriales bacterium
GCACGTCAGAGAAGCTGGATTTGGAAAATCGGCTGTAACGTGCTGGTTTACAAATATAAACTCATTTTTATATAAAGCGCGCAAGCTTCTAACCAATGGTGTGGAAAACATTAACTTTGCCGACCCGTATGACGGTAGCTGGGTAGACGTTAAAATGGTGATGGACATGGAAACCAAACAAATACAGGTATATTGTAACGGAATTTACACAGAAACCGTTTACTTCCGTGAAGATGCTGACAATATAGGAACAATTCTTCTGGCTTTGTTTAGCCCTTCGGCAGAGCAGAAACAGGCAGTATATTATGATTATATTAAAATGTACCGGGTAAGTTCTCAAAATCATGCGCCTGTGATTGACCGTGTCGGGGTAAAGGGAACCCCTCGGGCAGGACGAATTCTGCTGGCTGACTATGATTACCACGACCCGGAAGGGGACGCCGTATTTCCGCAATGCCAATGGTATTACAGCGCAACGGCCGATGGAACGTACTACCCCATTTCTGGCGAAACCGGGAAAAGCCTTGTATGTCCCTGGCCTTGCGCCGGATTATTTTATAAAGTGGAACTGGCACTGAAGGACGATACAGGGGCTATTAGTCAAAAGGTGTTTTCGCAGCCGATTCAGGACACAACGCTGATGCGGGAGATTAAGAATTATGATTTTTCCAATATGACAATGGAAGATTTTAAGAAAGATTGGGCAGTCCCCGAATCCACAACAAATGGGACGACTAAAATAGAAAATGGGAATTTGGTTATAACTGCAAACAATCAGGGAGGGTATGCACTGACCAGTTCGTTTGATATCAATGCGGAAATGGCAGTCATTGAGTTTGACTACTCCAAGGATGATGTGCCTGATACAGGATATAACATGAATACGATTGATGTCAATGGATATGACGGGGCAAAATCAGTGGGCCTTGCGTACACAAGAGCCACCGGTAAGGCATACAATGCCGGTTATGGAAATCTTGCAAACGGACAGGAAACGGACGCCCTGGTAAATCCGATGGCAACAGAAACGCCCTACAGGACACGGGTTGTTATTGATACAAAAAACAAGGGAAACGGCGAGGCGGCTTTCTTCCTGAACGGTGAATGGAAAACGCTGAAAACAAATAAAGGAGAGAAAAAGCAGCCTACTCTTCGAAACAAGGCGCAGTATATAAGTGGTTTGATACACCAGTTTGCCAAAGGACAAAACGGAAATAACTATTTTTCTAATTATTCTATCAGACAAATTATTGTGCCCGCCAAGGTTGCCGTCTCAGGCACGGATACTATAAATAACGCTGGTACAACCGACTATACGGCGTCTGTAGTAGATATTTATGGAAAAGACCAGACGGCATACACTCCGGTGGAATGGAGCGTCTCTGAAGCAAATGGAATATCCGTGGATCCGGAGACAGGAAAGTTGACTGTTGGTAAGAACGCGAAAAACGGGATAGTAAAAGTAAAAGTAGCCGTTAAAGGCGATAACAGCATTTACACAGAATTTCCTGTAACTATAGCGATTCCTGCCTTAGAGAGCAATTGGTTTTTTACACAACCAAATAGCGAAATACCTTCCGAAATTGCTGTTGCTGGAGGTAAAGCAAGGTTGACGCTGCAAAATAGCGGATATGAGTTTCCTGTAGAATCTGCGGTATTGATTTTAGCTGTCTATGATGGAAATACATTGGTCAGCACAGAACTCCATAATGTATCTATTGCAGCTCTGTTAACAGAACAGCAATTTGATATCATTGTGCCGTCAGAAACAGAGGTGCCTGGGGTCAAGGCGTTTCTCTGGGATGGGAAGAGCACTATGAAGCCGCTTTGGAAAGCATTCAAATAAGGTCGCTTTGAGCATGAAACGTTTCCGCTAGCAGTTAGAATGATTATTTCTTTGTTGCTAAATATACGTGCGGTTACCTTATCAAAATGGGTGATTCCCAGTGTGGAGCGGGTTTTCCGGCATCTTGCCGGAAAACCCGTATTTTTATAATGAAGCCCACCGGCAAAATCGTCCCCAAGAGACTTTTTCCATTCTCTATACATAATTTGGACAAAGCTTAACCCCCAAATTACTGTGTCATGTATTATGGAATAATCGGAGGGGAATTTGCTTGATAAAATTTAATCAACATGTCGAATTAAAATTTAGATATGGCAATTGAAATTTTAGTACAGAGAAATTTTTAATAAAGGTGGTGGGAAAAGGAAATGGAGGAACTTATAATAAATCAGTTATAAGATAATTTGCCATAGGAAGAAATAGGTATTAAGGCGTTAGAGACCTGCTTGCCGAGAAACCAGTCAATTGAAGCAAACATAAACCGACCGCTAAAGCGGCAGTTTGAGTCCACTTGTGGTTAGCAGAATATGAAGTGCTTTCAATCCTGTCGGTAAAAAGACTTCTAAGCAAGTCTCAGG
>CABSKZ010000470.1 GCA_902478395.1 uncultured Eubacteriales bacterium
AACACCGGCCTTGTTGCGGCGCCACCTCACGACCATTTAGGTGAAGTGGTTGGGCCTTTATTGCCCTCTGGATGTAAAAATGCAGATACGCTGCTTAACCTTATGAGGCTGGCATTGGAGTTGCTGCCGGAGCACCCGATAAACCAGAGGCGTAGGGAAAACGGCAGAATGCTGGCTAACGGCATATGGTTTTGGGCCGAAGGAACGGCAGTTGCACTGCCTAATTTTGTTGAGACATATGGAAAAAACGGTTCGGTAATCAGCGCCGTGCCTCTGGCGCATGGAATAGCGGTACTGGCGGGATTAAAGATGGGGCTACCGGAGAGCTGAATACAAATTATGAGGGAAAGGTAGCTAAAGCCAAGGAATTGCTCAGCGGGCCGGATGAATTTTTGGCAGTACACATTGAAGCGCCGGACGAATGTACTCACAATGGCGATACCGAAGGGAAAATTCAAGCTATTGAATGGCTGGACAGCCGTGTTGTGGCGCCAATAGTTGAATTTTGCAACGATGCCGATTTTGACTGGCGTATGCTTATATTAAGCGATCATAAAACTCTTACTTCTACACGCGGACACGACGGAGATCCGGTGCCGTATATTATTTATGACAGCCGTAACGATAAGGGTAGCGGATTGAGCTATACTGAAAAGAATGGGTTAAAGGGCCCGTTTATTCCGGAAGGTACGATGCTTATGGGCAGGCTTTTTGAGGTGGAGAGATAATGAAACGTGAAGAAGTCTGTTTTCAGCCGGCTGATGTGATGCTGCCATGCGGGCTGGACATGCACAAATGGAGTGTAGTGGCATGCGATCAGTATACATCAGAGCCAGAATACTGGGCCGAGACGGAAAAAATAGTTGGTGAAGCTCCCTCCACACTGAGAATGATACTGCCTGAAGTTTACCTTGAACAGGATGGTATAGATAAGAGAATAGAAAAAATCAACCGTACTATGGAGGAATATTCAAGTGCAGGATATTTTCGCACGCTGCCTAAAACATTTATGTTGGTAAAGCGTGTGATGCCATCCGGTAAAACTCGTTTCGGTATTATAGGGATGGTCGATTTGGAGCAATATGACTATAACGCCGGTGCAGGGAGTATGATACGCGCAACTGAAGGTACTGTCCTTACCCGCCTGCCGCCAAGAGTAAAGGTGCGGCGAGGAGCTACTTTGGAATTGCCTCATATCATGTTGCTGATTGACGATCCTGATAAAACGGTGATTGAGCCCGCCACCGATATGATTGACAGTTTCAAAAAGGAATATGATTTTGAGCTGATGCAGGGTGGAGGTCATATAACCGGATACAGCGTAACTCCAAAAGCGGCTGATGCGATACTTGACGCGCTGTGTGATCTGGGAGATGAGGAGAATTTCCGTTCCAGGTACGAGGTGGACAGCAGAGACGTTTTACTGTTTGCTTCAGGAGACGGGAACCATTCCCTCGCCACTGCGAAAAAGTGTTGGGAGGAAGAAAAGGCAAAGCTACCAAAAGAAGAATGGGCGGATAATCCCAAACGTTATGCATTGGTAGAACTTGTGAACCTGCATGACAGTTCTCTGGAATTTGAGGCGATACATCGAGTCGTTTTTGATATCGATCCGGACGAACTGATGAAGGCGCTTTTTGAATTTTATCCCGCTGCACATCTGGGCACAGGCAGCGGACACAGTTTTGAGTTTGTATCAGCTGGCAAAAGTGGGATGATAACGCTGGAAGGAATGACGGATGGCGTGGCAGTTGGAGCGTTGCAGGATTTTCTGGATTTCTATATAAAAGAAAACGGAGGGAAGATAGACTATATTCATGGCGAAGATGTAACGAAGAAGTTGGGAAGCCGTCCTGGAAGTATAGGATTTATTTTGCCGGTAATGAAAAAAAGTGAGCTTTTCAGGGCTGTAATAACCCGTGGGGTATTGCCTCGTAAGACGTTTTCGATGGGAGAGGCGCACGAAAAACGGTACTATCTTGAAGGTAGGAGCCTGGTTTAAGATGATAAAAATTACCGTAAAAGCATATGCGAAGTTAAATCTTTCGCTGGATGTTCTGGGTAAAAGAGAAGATGGATTTCATAATATGCGCATGGTAATGCAGTCGGTGGATTTTGCCGATGTTGTTGAAATTACTGCTGATACAGGCGGAGGTATAGGCGTTAGGACAAATTTGGCCTATCTGCCAAACGACGAACGAAACATTGCGGTGCGTGCGGCGCTGGAGTTTGCACGAGAAACCGGCGTGGAATATAACGGGTTGGAACTCAATATACAGAAAAGGATTCCTGTGTGTGCGGGTATGGGAGGCGGCAGCTCGGATGCTGCGGCTGTGCTGAAAGGACTAAATGAGCTGTATAAGACTGAACTGAGTTTGGAAAAGCTTATGGAGATAGGGCTGCGTTTGGGGGCTGATGTCC
>CABSKZ010000471.1 GCA_902478395.1 uncultured Eubacteriales bacterium
AACTAACCATTACGATAAAACCGGAAGCATAATAATGACCTCTGTCCCTTTGTCGAGTTCGCTGTTGATACGAATCTGCCCTCCATGTGCATCGACGATTCCCTTCGCAATCGCAAGTCCCAGCCCTGTTCCGCCGCGTTCCCTGCTTCTTGCCTTGTCAACACGGTAAAAACGTTCAAAGATGCGGGACAAATCCTTCTGCGGAATCCCAATTCCGTTATCCTTAATTTTAATGTAAATATCATTGTACAGCTTGCCGGCAAACACCTCTATTTTTCCACCATTTGGCGTGTATTTCATCGAATTTGAGATGATATTATAAAGAAGTTGTTCAATCCGGTCTCGGTCACCCAAGAACTCCGGCAACTTTGTCGTCGTGGAAAAAGTCAACCGGTGCCCCTGTTCGCGTGCAACTGGCTTTAAGGTGTTCACAACATCGCCGATCAAATCGGAAATATCGAAATTGGATTTTTTTATTGCTTTTGAATGGTCCAAACTGGAGAGTACCAATAAATCCTTGACGAGTCTCGTCATCCGGTCTGCCTCGTTAATGATGGTGTTGGCAAAAGAAGATGCCATTTCATTTTCCTCAACCATTTCCGACAGAGTCTCCGCATAGGTTTTCACGGTTGTCAGCGGCGTTCTCAGCTCATGGGAAACGTTTGCCACAAATTCTCTGCGCGACTCGTCGAGCTTTTGCTGCTTTGTAACGTCATGCAAAACCACCAGAATACCGCCGGTTTTGTTCTGCTCGTCGTCAAACACAACGAAATTCGCTTTAATGCTGATGCTGTCGAATGCAATATCCCGTTCCGCTTCCCGGTTATCCTCAAAATACAGCATGTCTCCCATTCTAATATCCGCGTCCAGCTTGGAGAAGAAGTCGTCGAATTCAACATCATCCACCGCCTCCACGCCAAACATCTTTTGCGCGGTCGGGTTCATATGGATGACCTTTCCATCCGTTCCGAACGCAACAATCCCGTCCGTCATGTTAATCAGCATGGCTTCCATTTTATTCTTTTCCCGCGAAATTTCCAGCATGGATTCCTGTAGTTTCGACGACATATCATTAAACGTTTTGGTAAGTGTTCCAATTTCATCGTCGGATTTCACATCGATTTTATATTCAAATTCACCCTCTGACAAGCGCTTTGCCTTTTTCGTCAGATTTGAAATTGGGGTCGTAATCGTTTTGGATAGGAAGTAGCCGAGCGCCAGTGAGATGACGATTCCCAAAAGCAGCGCCTGCAAGATAATAGAAAACATTTGCTGGACGATTCTCGTCAGTTCTTCTTTTGAGTCCTTTACATAGACAATGTAAGAACGGCCGCCGCCCTCTATCGGAACCGCGTAGTCCATAAACGGGTTCTGCGAACTTACTTTCCGCCCAACCTGCCCTGCCAAGGCAGAAATCATGTTCGGTGTATTCACAAGCTCCGATTCGTCAATTTCTTCAGAGCTCGCGACAATATGGGAATCCGCACCGGAAATGATACAGTAAAAACGGTAGGAATCAATCCCCATTCTCGGGGTATGTGCTCCTATGGTTTCGGCCAGAGATTGTTCATCTTTAGCAGCAACTTCATTGAGTTGCCGGACAAAGCTGTCATTGAATACCGAATCCATTTCATCCGCAAACAAATTATGGTAAAAACCGGTTACCGATAAAATCAAAAATGTTCCCGCCGCCGTCATAATCGCCAGCACCATCAGCACAAATATGGTGACCATCTTCCATTGTAGACTTTTAAACATAATACAATGGTCTGCCTTTCTTTGATTTCACCCGGTTGCTCAGTATACTTTTTTAAAATAATACCCAACGCCGCGTTTTGTCAGAATATAAGAAGGATTGCTTGAATCATCCTCTATTTTTTCCCGCAGACGCCGCACCGTAACATCAACAGTCCGCACATCGCCATAGAACTCATACCCCCAGACGCTTGAAAGAAGCGCTTCACGGGAAAATATCCGGTTCGGCTGGGTGACCAGGAACTTCAACAATTCATATTCGCGCAGGGTCAAGTCCAAAACCGCACCGTTCTTGCTGACCTCATACCGCGAGGTGTTAATGAAGAAATCGTCACTGACAACCAGCACATCATTGGCCGTTTCTTCCTTCGCCTCCCCGGAAAAACGCCGCATGTTTGCCTTTACCCGTGCCAGCAGTTCCCGCACGGAAAACGGTTTTGTGATGTAGTCGTCAGCTCCCAGTTCCAGGCCGAGGACCTTGTCAACTTCCTCTTCGCGCGCCGTAATCATAATAATTGGCACATTGGACTTTTCGCGCACCTTCTTGCAGACGTCGAACCCGTCCATCTTGGGAAGCATAATATCAAGCAAAATCAAATCAGGATTGTTATTGAGCGCCAACTGCAGCGCGCTTTCTCCATCACCGGCAGTC
>CABSKZ010000472.1 GCA_902478395.1 uncultured Eubacteriales bacterium
CCGCCAACAGAGCCTTGGGCTAATACCCACGCACCAACCGCCTAAACTGCATGGGAAATCAGCGCACATCCGAAGTCCGCGTCTCTCGTCTATTCCTGCTCCTTGAGCCGGATGTCCCTCCCGATGAATTGCAATATCCGGTAATGTCCCGCCAGACGGGAAACAACGCGTTCCGAATAGCGTTTTGCCAGCTCCGCCATGCTCAAGTTTGTATTGATAATCGTCTTTTTATTTTGAATCAGCCGTGTGTTAATGATGTTAAAAAATGCTGCATTGGTGTACCCTGTGGAGAACTCTGTCCCGAGGTCGTCCATAATCAGCAAATCGCATTCATAGAGCTTATCCGTTCTGGCCTTCAGCCCATCAATATCGTCCGTGCGCTTGAACTGGTAATCCTCCAGCATGGAAAAAATATGGTAAGCCGTCTCATAAATGACGGAACAGCTTTTTTTAATCAGTTCCTTTGCGATGCAGGTGGAGAGGAACGTTTTGCCCAGTCCCGGCTTTCCCCAGAATAGCAGGCTCTTTTCCTCCGCCTCAAACTCCGACACAAACTGTCTGCAGATGTTGACCACGTTCGCCATATGCTCATACGGCGAAATGCCGAATGCCGGGTCTGTTTCCCTGGAATACAGGCTCAAATCAAAGGTTTTGAAGCTCTGGTCCCTCAGCTGCATCGACAGGTTAGACTGTTCGAATGCCTTCAGAATCAGCCGCCGCCGAAAGCACTCACAGTTGCGGTCCTGATATACCCCCGTGTCCTTGCATTTATCGCACATGTACCGCATGCCGAGTTCATCCTCTGCGAACCCGTTTTCCAAAAGCAGCGATTTTCTCCGGATGAGCAGCGCTTTCTGCCTGTCCCGCAGCAACGCAATCCTCTCCTTCATGTCGGAGGGACAGTCCAGAGCCAGCTTGACGATTTTCAACCCCGCACTTTTAATTTCATCGTCTACAGCCTCCACTTCCGGAACCTGTTTAAAAACCGCGTGACGGCGTTCCTGCATGTCCTCCTCGTCATGGCGGCGGATTTCCTCGTACTCCTGCTCTACCAGCGTATACAGTCCTTTATCATACGCCATCCGTTCCGCCTCCATTCGTTCCGCCGCTTATTTTCGCAAACGCGCTCTTTTCCAGCTTATCAAAATCATATGTGTCATTCTTTCCGTTCGGTCTTGCCGTTTTCTTACGGTCTTTCTGAATATCCTCCGTCTTGCGGATGTCGTTTTGCGCCCACGATTCCAAAATCTTGTTCATGTAAGCGAACGAAAGCTTCCCCGTCTGGTTCACAGTCAACTCGAACGCGCTGCGCACCATCTCAAAATTCATTTTATATTCAGACTGCCACTTGTTGATAAACTCAAGCTCCTTTGTCGTCAGCCGGCGGTCCCCCACGCCCACAATCGTCCTCACGCGGTAGGCATAACTCAAAAATCCCTCCCGCTTTTCAATGTGGCGGCGGGCTTTATCGACCGTATCGATCCCGTTTTCCGCCCACTTTGCCGCTTCCTTTTCCATATACTTCATAGAGCGTTTGCCTTTGGAGACGCAATAATCTACCAGCACGAGAATAACCTCAACCGGAAGTGCATAATAGTCATAAAAGGAATATAGAAGCTCCGTGTCCGCACTGCTTAAATTTTTTCCTAATATCTGGCTCACCATCTTGTACATCTGGGAAACCTTTGGGTTGTCCTTTAGTTGGCGGCTGATTTCAGAGCTTTTGTAGCTTGGCCGGAAGTGCTGCACAACCTTATATCCCTTCGGTGGGGCAAAACAAAATTCAATATCAAAATCCACATCGTCCACGCTGGTAAAATTATGTATCTTTACCAGCCCCTTTGAACTGTAAAACAAAAACGTGTTCACGACATCCATCACACTGACATGCAGAACGTCCGCAATCTGCGAGTTTGTAATGGCGGTATTGCCCGCATATAGCTGGCGAAGTGCAAAAAGATACACCATCAGATAAACCGGGCTGCCCTCGGCGAGATACCGGTCGGCTACCACATTCGGAACCTTGAAATACTGTTCCTCTGGCCCATCTGACTGTGAATTGATAATCATGTTTTTCCTCTCATTTTCAATGTATTAAACCACGCCGGCATTCATGCCCGGTTCCATAATTTTCAGCCATACAATTACAATAAAACAGAAAACCGCTCGAAAGGCGGTAAAAATTCAGTCAATCATCCATGTATATTTATGTCACAAAATCAAAACCCGATTTCATCATATTCTATGCGTGTTTTCAAACGGCGTTGGACGGTTTGACGCAGCTGTTGATTCCACGACGCCGGCATTTAATAAATGCTTCTGCATTTATTATACCACAAGGGCATATATTCTCACTAAGTTCATCCTTCGCTTCACTCGGATTCACTAAGTGTTTATATTATACCA
>CABSKZ010000473.1 GCA_902478395.1 uncultured Eubacteriales bacterium
CCTTTTTAGGATAGGTATGCCGGGCGTTCGCCCGGTATTTTTTATATCAACAAATAGGTACTCTTTTGGGAAAGTGGGCTCACGCCGGATTGCTATTGGAACGTGCGGTCAGTGTTATTGAAAATAATTAAAATAGGGTATATCGGTATTGGCATCATATCCGCTTGAACCTTTTTCGATATCGCTTGACATTTGGGGGTAATTCGGGTATACTATATTTAGTAATTTACTAAATTACTAAATATAAAAGACGGACGAAGTGAAATTTCTGTCCGCGGCAAGGAGCATTTTTATGAAAATACCAACAACACTCAAACACAAACCTGTCATTGTTTCGGAAAACTATGAAAATATAGATGGAAGAAACGCCTACCAATCTGACGCGAAGGGGCTGTCTTTAGGACTGGCGCAATGGAACGACCGCGGCAAGGTTGATATTTCGGCGAAAGTTTGGCGGTATACAGGAGAAAAATGGTCGCGCCAGTCAGAAGAACTGCCGATGCACCGGGTTTTGGATTTGGCCATTCTGATTTGCCGCAGTAAGCAGTATTTCCGGGATGCCTACCGTTATGAAAAACTGTATGACCCGGATAATACGACGATTGACCGAGTGGGCATTCAGGGTGATGCGATGACAGTTGCAGTCTGCACGGACAATCCGATGATTGACGAGGACATTAAACTGTTCTCACAGGCGATGAGTGACGACGATGAAATGATAAGTGAACGTCTGCATACGCTCGCCCGACTCTTGAAAGATATGGGCTATGGAAACCGGCGGGATTAAGAAGCTTTGGAAGGATGAGGACCATATGGAATTTAAATCCGCATCCAGTGTGGACCGGGCTGCAATCCTCCTACATGACAGGTGGATTGCTCCGGGTGAGCTGGATGAAAAAATCCGGAGGAAGCAGGTGTTGGTTCTGCGCGTTGCAGGCCAATTTGCCGGATGGCTGCGCTGGAGCATGTTCTGGGACAACACGCCGTTTTTGAATATGCTGCATTTGCAGGAAAACTACCGGAGAAGTGGATATGGCACGGAGATGATGCGGTTTTGGGAAACACAGATGAAGGAGGCGGGCTTTCATCTGGTGTTGACCTCGACTTCCTCCGCAGAAACAGCGCAGCATTTTTACCGCAAGCTAGGCTATATCGAAATCGGAGGCTTTACAATACCCGGCGAGCCGCTGGAGATACTGTTTCAAAAAATATTATAAAAGAGAGCGTTCGTGTAGAACGCCCTCTTTTTTCGCATAAACGCCCCTTCCGGAGGAAGTTCAAGTACTGATACCGCAAGGTTTCGCTCCTGAGAACAATGGATTTATGACATATACAGCATGGAGCAGTTTCGCACAAGGCGGCCGTTACGATACAAACGCTTCGATATCTTCAAAGGTCAGATTGTCGTGGAGTGCGAGATTGATGCCGTTGGCTACCACGCGGGAGACACGGTCAATCAGCAAATCAACCTCCTTGGGCGTCACCATAAAATCGGCGAGATGTGGGGAAAGAACCTCTTTCACCAGGGCATACTGCTCGTCTTTGTCCATAGATTTGAGCATCTTGTAAAAACCACTGTTTTCATCCGCATTTTTGAGCATGGAATCCACAACGATGTTTAAAGTATCCGCTGTAATGGTCGCCGCATCGATGACTGTCGGAATGCCGATGGCGATGACCGGGACGCCGAGTGTTTCGACATTGAGCGCTTTGCGTTTGTTTCCAACGCCCGCGCCGGGAGAAATGCCTGTGTCGCAAATTTGGATGGTGGAGCTGATGCGCTCTAAGTTCCGTGCTGCGAGCGCGTCGATGGCAATGACAATATCCGGCTGGATTTTATCCACCACGCCTCGGATAATTTCGCCCGTTTCCATCCCCGTGATGCCCAGCACACCGGGAGAAATGGCACAGACGGGGCGCACGCCTTCACCTATCTGCTCTGGGATGTATTCGAGCAAATGGCGTGTTACCATCAACTTGGAAACAACCTGCGGGCCAAGCGCGTCCGGCGTGATGTTCCAATTACCGAGGCCAACGACTAAGATGTTTGTGTGTTCATTTAGGGTAATCAGGCTGCCGATTTCCTCCGCCAGCGTCCGGCACGCCGTTTCGTACTGCGCATTGTCCGCGCTCTTCAAGTCCGGGATTTCCAGTGTGATGTAGCTGCCCATGGGTTTTCCCATTTGCTGCTGTGCCTGCGGCGTTTCAATTTTCACGCGCGTAACATGGATGTTCCCAGTGTCGTGCGCCTGTACATCCACGCCGGCGATTTCTTCAGCCGCTTCCGTCAGCATCTCATGCGCCTCAATCGCAAGGTCGGTGCGTATATTTCTCATTTTGCCATCTCCTGTCTTGTAATTTAATAATATTATGGGTCAAATTCCATAAAATAATAATTA
>CABSKZ010000474.1 GCA_902478395.1 uncultured Eubacteriales bacterium
GTATAGCACAGGACAGTATATTCTGCCGGATGGCAGGCGATTATATGTAGACAAATAAAATGAAAAAGGCTGTGTCGACGGATTTTTAAGCCGACACAGCTTTTTATATGAAGATTTTTATTGCAGATTGGAGAGGAGAATCCGTAAAAAAGCAGGAAATTAACTTTGTATATTTTTTGAAACAATAAAAAGATAATGCGTGCCGTAGGTTCAGAACCGAAAGAAGTTGGTAGCAGGCGTGACTTTTTTCGAATAAGGAGGTACAAGGAAGCGGGCGGATATTATTTATGCCCACAGGCATAAATAAAACGGAGCAAAGTTACCTTTGCTCCGACGTGGAAGTGGACAACGGTTTAGTTGCGCCTTATTGCAGACAGGGCCCCGCAAAGCCTGCGGTTTTGTGGGAAAAGGAGCGGCAGCTGGTAAAGTGAAGCCGTAATTTGTGCAAAAAAATACGGCGAACCAACAGGCTCGCCGCGATATGGTAGGGACAGCTGGGCTCGAACCAGCGACCTCACGCATGTGAAGCGTGCGCTCTAACCAACTGAGCTATGCCCCCACAAAATTTACAAGAAATATTATAGCATAGTCCCATTTGGAATACAAGACCTTTTTTCAAATTTCGGCGCATTTTTATGGAATCATGGGGAGGAACCCCGTTTCTGCAGGGGCCGACATAAACTTTTGTTGGGGCTACAGGGCATATATCCTTACATTTGCAATCATTTTCTCTGCAATTTATTCCATTTTTATAAACCAATATTTTCCTATTGTTTTGAGGAAGGAAGCATTCCCATATGCTTTTTATAGGTACGGGAGAAGTAAGACAGGTTTTCAAACCCGCATAGGGCTGCGGTTTCACTGACATTGAATCTCCCGGAAGTCAAATATTCCTGTGCGCGCGTACACCGCAGTAAATTCAAAAACGATATGGGAGAATATCCGGTTACTTCCTTAAACGTATGACAAAGGTAATATTTGTTGTATCCCAGTTGTTCCGCCAGCTGGGATATGGTAAATTTTTCCGTATAATTCTTCTGCATATAGGCTATCGCGTTTCTCGTCAATAGATATTTCTGGCCTACATCCGTTTCTACGCTTGACGTGTCTTTCAGATATTCCCTGTTCAGCCGGACAAGAATAGACAGTACATGCGACTTTACTGCTTCCTTATAGTGCGGCTGCTTTCGTTCCAGTTCGTCGTTGATGGACAACACAAGCCGGGCAATTTCCGGGTCGCGGAACTTATCCTGATAGGTGCTGTTTTCGATGTCAAATCCGAAATCGGAGCAGAACGTTTTTTCCATTATTAGGCAGTAATAGAAAGAATGTGCCTCTGTTGTCACAATTTTGTGCACCCGATTGGAATTAATCACAACAATATCGCCTTTTTGTACATGCTCCGGAATCCCGTTGAGTATGACATCCGCCGGATTGTCGAGAAAATAAAGCAGTTCGATTCCTTCGTGCCAATGCAGATAAATAGGCGCATCGTCCTCAACTACGTCCATGTGGAAAATAAACGGGAAGGATGGATCCTTATGGATATGCGGTTCATAGGTATTCGTCTGCATGGCCTCACCCCGGAAAGCAATATTGTGTCAATTTGCGGCAATTTTCTTACTTTACATCTTGTTGATTCCATTATACAATACAACTGATAAAAACTCAAGTAGGAATGAGGAGGCGGATGAAATGTATCCATTTTCCATCGGAGTAATGTTAGACAGTTTCCGGACGGATACTAAGGCGGCAATTCAAAAGGCGGTTTCGGTCGGGGCTTCTGGTCTGCAAATGTACGCAACGCAGGGAGAGTATGCACCGGAGAACCTGACGCGGGAAAAACGGGCGGAACTCTTGGACATGGTCCGGTCAAGCGGCCTTGTTTTTTCGGCACTTTGCGGAGATTTGGGGCGCGGCTTTGGCAATGCGGAGTTAAATCCAGAGCTGATAGAAAAGTCGAAACGGATTCTGGATTTGGCCAAAGAATTGGACACGAACGTTGTCACGACGCACATTGGTGTTGTGCCGCAGGACAGTGGCCATGAGCGGTATAAAATTATGCAGGAGGCATGTTTTGAACTTAGCCGGTACGCGGATTCTGTCGGTGCGCATTTCGCGATTGAGACAGGTCCGGAGGTGGCGTCTGTTTTGAAAATATTTTTGGATTCACTTGGCTCCAAAGGCGTTGCGGTCAATCTCGACCCGGCAAATTTCGTCATGGTTACGGGCGATGACCCGGTGCAGGCGGTATACACCCTGAAGGACTATATCGTACATACGCACGCGAAGGACGGACGGAAACTGCTGGATAAAAATCCGGAGATTATTTATGGGCTGATAGAGGATGAAATACAGTCCGGACAGGCGTTTGTTGAACTGCCGTTAGGACAGGGG
>CABSKZ010000475.1 GCA_902478395.1 uncultured Eubacteriales bacterium
GATTTACTCCCGGTCATGATAGTCTCATTGCCCAACATTTCTGAGATGCGTTTGGCTGTTTGCGAAGCGGAAGGGGCTAATGCGGAAAACATGAAAATCATACAGTTGCTTTCAATTGTGATTGCACGTTGTTCATCATACTTGGTACGAAGCTGGCTATATTCATATCGGACGGGAAGAGAAAGATAGAAGTTTTTCACTTCATCGAGATTCTCCAGCTTATCGGTTGCAAACATCGAAAATGTGCAGCCAAGCTTATCAAACAACCGGCCGAGCCGGACGATTTCATTCTTGATTTCCTCATCCGTCATGATGTGTGTGTTGGGTGGAGACCAGCGGTAAAAATAAATGAAAGAATTGCCCGATACCACACGCTGCTCCTGAATTTGAAATTCTGTTAGCTGTTGAAATGGGAAGGCGCGTTTTGTGCCGGCCTTTACTTTTTTCTGTCCGGTCTGTGCCTGTTTAAATGTTTGTGGCTTTGTATGATATTTTATGTGCTGAAGCACCCCGTCCAGCACGCTCTGTTCGCGCGTTGGCCGGGCACCTAAAATAAGGATTGCGCCGATAATGCCGCCGAACAGGATGAATTGCCGGGTTGGTATCATCAAAAGAAGACATACAATGACCGCCAACAAATCCGGTATGGCCCAAATGCCCAGCAAAAAGCGGCTTTGCAGCTTGCCGGGACAAAGATAAACATCGCTAGATTTCATAATAGTTCTCCCTCAATGGTTATAGTTTTCCTTCAATGGCTCCTATCGAAAGCAAATCATGCTCTTGCAATCAGAGAAGCACCTTGGAATATGATAGAAGTTACAGCGTTTCCAACCCCGCCTGTTCCGGATGAATACCCGAATTTATCAAGCAATCGTGGTACGCCAAACATGGTGATGAATGGGATAAGGGCCGTAATCAGGTTGCCTTGGTAAAGTATATAAAGGCCGCAGTAAAACATGAGATACTGAAAAAAGTAGGTGAGCATGATAGAGGCTGCCTGTCTAATCCAACCACCCATTGCTGTTTGGTCTCCACGCACGATAGATGGCACATACAGTGCACATGTCATCATGTGTAAAAACATCAAGCCGCTATTTTTCATGCTTTGCCAGAAAAAGTAAATGCTGGCTATGATACAAATAAGGTATCCAATGCCAAAGCCGGAACTGATGGCATCCATCCAGCCATTTACGGTTTCGGCCAGGCTGTCTTTCCAGTTGAGTTCCTGCAAAATTTCAAAAAGCAGCAGCATGGAAAACTTCCCAAGGTGCGGCGCGGCGTTTAAAAAAACCAGCCCTTTCACACAGTCGGTAACAAGAGATGAAATGTAAACCGGCTTTTCTTCTGCCGCCGTCTCTGCCGCATCAAACAGCATTACGATAAAGGCTACCGCAAATGCGATGCTGGACATAACGACCGAGACTTTTAGCAGGGTGCCTACCAAATCTGCCTGCCAAAATTCAGAAGAACCGGTGGCCATGAAGGAGAGTGATTGAGATATCCAATCAAAAATTTTTGATGTTGTATCCTCAAACCACCAGTTGTATAATCCTTCAAAAATATTTTGAATCGCATTCATAGCATTTCCCTTCAAGATGCCCAGCCGCCCGGCCACGTCGGACGGCTGGGTGAACTAATGTGCTTAACGATTTATTGGAAATAATCCGCGAACAAAAGCCATATCGCTCCCATGGAAACTGCACCGAACAGACAGATGGCGGCTGCAAAACATTTGCGCCAGAATTCAGAAGACCTGCCGTTTTCCAGGTTGTACGATGAGATGGCACCAATAATAGATAAAATGCACATAACCGCACAGACTGCACAGCCTACCGGGCAAACAATGTTGCGCCCGACGGAACCAATCAAACCTACAAAACTATCGCCAACAGACTGCGTAAAAGAATCAAACTGTCCCATAAGAATATCCTCCTGATATTAAAAAATAGTTGTTGTTTTAGGAATGGCTATCCAGATTCCTAACATACACACAGCAACGAACAGGCAAATGCATGCATTTTTGATATTGCGCCGTGTGCTTACCTGGTCGCCACTTTGATAACTGCTGATGGCCTGAAAAATACAAATAATAAAAAGAACGGCGGATAACCCGCTCATAATGGGAATCAACATATTCTGAAGCAATGACCAAAGTGCCCCTAGAATTTTATCTTCCAGACTTGCTGCCCAGGAAGAAATACTTTTCATAGCCTTACCTCCTTGGCCTGTTCCAGCGAACGTGCAAAGCTTTCTCTCCATACAATAGACTGCAGTTCCCGGTTCCAGTCCCTTCCCGGGGTTGGTGGGACTTTATCTATAATTTTTCCAGCGAAGCCTTTATCTAAAAGCAATTCACGAACATGAAGCCGGGAACGGTTCCCGGCTTCATCATTATCC
>CABSKZ010000476.1 GCA_902478395.1 uncultured Eubacteriales bacterium
CAAAGCCCGGAATAAACTGTCCGCTGCCGATGGTAAGTTCATAGTTTTCCCCTTTGCCGCCCGGGAATGCTTCCCCATCTACAAAGCCTTCAAAATTGATGTTTGCAATATCGCCGTTTTCCACCGCGCGATCCTCAATTGTAACCAGTCTGGCATTTCTTTCCTGACGATTTTTCAGTTCTCTTTCGACGTCCTCGTCAGAAACAGTGTTGACAATCTCTGTCAGTTTTATACCTTTGTATTCGCCAAGTTCCACTTCTGGCTTCACTGTAACTGTGATTTCCAAAACCAAATCCTTGCCGGTTCCGATTTCTTTCACTTCCAGTTTCGGCGTATCGACCGGTTCAAGCTCAAGTTCTTTGATTGCTGCTTCATATGCGTCAGGGCAAACAAAATCTACCGCATCGTCATAGAAGATACTTTCACCATAAACCTTTTCAATAATTTTTCTCGGCGCTTTTCCCTTTCTGAATCCATGAACCGTTATTTTTTTCACATTTTTCCGAAAAGATTTTTCCATCGCCTCGTCGAATTTTTCAGCAGGAATGGTAATCGTAACCTCCGCTACGTTGTTTTCTTTCTTCTCTAATACATTAGACATACTTCTTTTGTCCTCCCCTTATCATTCAATATGAAGCCTCTTGTAAAACTTCACATTGGGTTATTATACCACAAATATAATTGCCTTTTCAATACCTATTTTCAATATTTTTATTTTGTTCATATTAAAAATCAATTCCATCTGTCGTGCGGGTCAAATCCAAACACCTGCACCAGTTCCAATTCTTCGCTGTTAGCAATGTCCCGCGGCATGACGAGCCACCCGTGGTTGGAATCTGTATTGACGCCAAACGCCTGATACACCTGCCAAACCAAATGTGCGCACTGTGTAGAATCAATTCGGTCCATACCGGACTTATCCTTCCTTTTCAATCCGACAAACGGGCTGTATGGAATCCCTGCAAGGTGCTCTTTTGCGTAAACCGCGATCTCATTTTGCAACACCTCGTCGCTATTTTTCAGCCGGAGTATCAAAACTGACGGATAACCGCGCCATTTATCCACCGTCTGAAAAGAGGAAAGCTGGCCCAGCAGCACATGTTCAATGGTTTCGTTTGCCTCTGCGTTCGTCACAATTGCCGCATGACCGTGCCTCCAGGAGAGGGTGTGGGTTCCTTTTGTTACAACAATATCCCCGTTCTTAACCGGCGCGAATTTCAGCAGGCGCTTGCTCCCATCGCTGTTGACAAGTCGTTCCTCTTTGGTCGTCGGAAAAACATAGATTGAACGGAATTGAACCGGAGCGAAATATTGTTCTTGAAATGACGCCATTTCCTCTTCAAAATGTTCAGATGTGGCTTTCAGTTCGTCAATGGCTGGCTTTCCAAGGCCGGTTTGTTCCAGCAAAAAGGAATAATCTTCTTCCGTAAAAAAATCTTTTTTTAAAACCTCGGTCATGTCCTGCCGCGGCACTGCCGGCGGGTCAAAACTATCAAATTCGTTTGCGACGACATAAATCATAAATAGAAATACGAGACAACAAATAATGGCAATTCTCTTTTGTGTTTTGGATAAGTTCATCATTCACCTGTCGGACAGCCGGCTCTCCTTTTCCGTAACATTTTGATTACTATTGTACAATACGGAAAGAATAAATGCAAGTAAATTTGTTTTAAATTGAACAGGTATCATGATAACCTCGATAAAATAATTCCAAACAAAATCCCCAAAATATTGCCTATACTGGAAAATCTGCCGCCATACATTCCCTTTGATTTTGGTATCAATTCTCCGCAGATGATATAGAGCATTGCCCCGCCTGCAAATCCCAAACTGAGCGCAATAAATTCGTCAGATACCGTTCCGAGCACGCCGCCTGCAAACACGCCGATTCCGGCCGGAATTCCCGCAAGAAATGTTCCGAGCAGGATGTAAAAATGGCTGACGCCGCCTGCGCGAAGCGGAACCGCGACAGAGAAACCCTCCGGAATGTTATGGACCGCTACAATTACTAAAAGCGAAAGCCCCAGATGTTTTTCCGCGTCAAATGCCGACCCCGCTGCGATACCTTCCGGAAAATTGTGCAGAGCAATCCCTACCAATAGCATAACCGCAGTGGAAAGCATGCTGCTCTCCAATTGCGAATTTGAGATAAACGAAATTTTATGCTCCAATATGATAATTAAAATGACACCGATTCCAACGCCAATTAGCCCTGTAAATAGGCCACCTACCGAAAAAGATTCCGGCAAAAGGTCAAAGCAGACCAACGCCATCATCAGGCCGGCTGAAAACTCCAGTACAAAACTCATGACGCGATTGCTCCTGCGGTCCGTCAAAAAGGATATGACTGCTCCTGCCGCTGTGCCAAAGCATCCCGCAAGCAGTCCCCAAA
>CABSKZ010000477.1 GCA_902478395.1 uncultured Eubacteriales bacterium
CCAAACGGGTGGCATTGCCGTGCTGAAGGGGAATCTCGCGCCGGATGGCTGTGTCGTCAAAAGAAGCGCCGTTGCAAAAGAAATGCTCAGGCATTCTGGTCCGGCTAAAGTCTATAACAGCGAAGAAGAAGCGATTGAAGCGATTTATAATGGAAAAATTGAAAAGGGCGATGTAGTCGTCATCCGTTATGAAGGTCCGAAGGGAGGCCCAGGAATGCGGGAAATGCTCTCTCCAACCTCCGCAATCTGCGGCATGGGTCTTGACAAGGATGTTGCCCTGATTACAGACGGCCGTTTTTCCGGCGCGACCCGGGGAGCTGCAATTGGGCATATTTCTCCAGAGGCAATGGAAGGCGGCGTGATCGGTCTGGTGGAAAACGGAGACATCATAGATATTGATATCAGCAACGGCTCCATTAGCGTCCGGCTTACAGCGGAGGAACTCGATAAGCGCCGAGCGGTACAGGTTATGCCTGAACCAAAAATAAAGACCGGTTATCTAAGCCGTTATGCGCGTCTGGTGACTTCGGCCAACACGGGTGCGGTATTGAAATAGACAAAATAGATAAAAAACAGCGGAGGTGTAGTTGTGGATTTAAGTTCTAAAAAAATGGATGAAATAAGAGCCATTGCAAAAGAACTTGGTATGAAAAATATCGGGAAATATAAGAAAAGTGACTTGATTGCATTAATTGAGGAACAGACAAAAGAAATAAAAAAAGAAGAGCCGGAAACGAAGCAGGAACAGAAAATAATTGAGGAACCGGCAAAAAAGCCTGTTGCGTCGGGTGAAAATAAAGAAAAGCCAAAGGTGCAGGCCAATCATAAAACAGGGTTAATGCTTCAGGGAGACGACAATCTTGTTGGCGGAATTTTAGAGGTTTTAGCAGAAGGATACGGGTTTCTCCGGGGAGAAAATTATCTTTCTACCCCGAAGGATGTGTATGTTTCTCCTACACAAATCCGGCGGTTTAATTTAAAAACAGGGGATAAAGTGACTGGAATCGGAAGAATGCCTAAGGATGGCGAAAAATTCCCCGCTTTGATTTTTGTTCAGCACGTCAATGATGATACGCCCGATAAGGCGATTCGGCGGAAACCGTTTGAATATCTGACGCCAATTTACCCGGAGGAACGGATATATTTAGAAAACGGCCAGCAGGATTACGCAATGCGGATGGTGGATTTGATTGCGCCCATCGGAAAAGGGCAGAGGGGCCTGATTGTCGCTCCGCCTAAGGCAGGTAAAACGACACTTTTGAAAAATATAGCAAATAATATTGAAAAAAATCATCCCGAAATCGTGCTCATCGTTTTACTGATTGACGAACGCCCAGAGGAAGTAACCGATATGAAGCGTTCCATTAAGGGCGATGTTGTATTCTCCACGTTCGATCAGGTTCCGGAGCATCATGCAAAGGTGGCGGAAATCGTGCTGGAACGGGCACAGCGGCTGGTTGAGCAGAAGAAAGATGTGGTCGTTCTGCTTGACTCCATCACCCGTCTTGCGCGCGCATACAACCTGACGGTCCCACCCTCCGGAAGAACCCTGTCGGGCGGGCTTGACCCTGGTGCGCTGCACAAACCCAAAAAGTTTTTCGGCGCGGCGAGAAATATTGAAAACGGCGGAAGTCTAACCATTCTGGCAACCGCTTTGGTTGAGACCGGCAGCCGGATGGACGACGTAATTTTTGAGGAATTTAAAGGCACTGGCAACATGGAACTGCATCTGGACCGGAAACTTTCCGAAAAGAGAATTTTCCCGGCAATCGATATCAACAAGTCTGGCACCAGAAAGGAAGACCTGCTTCAGACACAGAAAGAATTGGAGGCGGTTTGGACTATACGCAGAGAACTGTCGAATCAGACGATCCAGGAGGTTACGGAGCAACTTATCAATAGCTTGATCCGCACGAAAACAAACGACGAATGGATCGAAGTCATTTCCCGTTCCTTTGAGAGAAACAGCGGCAGAAAGTTTTATAAATAAGGCTCTGGAGACATACACGCGGCCTTGAAATAAAGGAGGGTATCTCTATGGGGAAAATTATTATGGTAACCGGTGGAAAATGTTGTGGAAAGAGTGCCTTTGCAGAAGATATGGCAGGGCAGTTTGGAGACAGCGTACTTTACATCGCAACTTTGGTGCCGAACGAGGCGGATGAGGAAACATGCTACCGAATCAGCAGCAGAAAAGAACTCCGCCCGGAAACCTGGGATACTCTCGAGGCCTATGACGGAATCGGCGACCATATTGAGAATTTTGGCGCAGGATATGATGCGATCATTCTGAACCGTATTTCCGTGATGGTAACAAATTTGATGTTGGATTACCAGCTCAACTGCTGTCTCTTATACACATCTCCGAGCCCACGAGACCGTACTAGATCTCG
>CABSKZ010000478.1 GCA_902478395.1 uncultured Eubacteriales bacterium
TTTCTTCAAATTCTCTAATTTTGTTCATGGCATATCCTTTCCAAATCTCGAACTAGCCATTTTTATCCGGCCGTCGATTTTCTTAAGCAGCCATTGACCAATGAATGTGTCCCACGCACTCGTCAATACCTGCCACCCGCCGCGGGGTACAGGACGGCATTCGCCCGCACAGCCAAAAAAGCGGTGCGGGCGGATAACCATACTATTTAGTCCTCATATTTTTTCAATAAAACTGTCGCGTTATGCCCGCCGAAGCCCAAAGAGTTGGACAGCGCGTATCGAATCTCCTGTTTCCTGCCGCCATCCGTCACATAATCCAAATCACATTCCGGGTCGGCTTCCCGGAAGTTCGCCGTTGGCGGAATAAATCCCTCATCGAGCGCCAGCGCGCAGATAATCGTTTCAATTGCGCCCGCCGCTCCCAGCAGATGGCCTGTCATTGACTTGGTGGAACTGACAGCCATTTTATACGCGTGTTCCCCAAACACTTTTTTGATAGCGGCCGTCTCGAATTTGTCGTTATAGGGAGTAGAAGTACCATGGGCATTGATATAGTCCACTTCCTCCGGTTTAATGCCCGCGTCGCAGACCGCCTTGGACATTGCGTGCGCGCCGCCTTCCCCTTCCGGGTCCGGCGCGGTAATGTGGTACGCGTCGTCCGTCGCGCCGTAGCCGACAACCTCCGCAATGATGCGTGCGCCACGCTTTTTCGCGTGTTCCAGTTCTTCCATCACAAGCACACCGGCGCCCTCTCCCATTACAAAGCCGTCCCTGTTTTTATCAAACGGGCAGGATGCGTGCTTCGGGTCGTCGTTGTTAGTGGAAACGGCCTTCATGGAGCAGAAGCCCGCATAGGACAGCGGAGTGATGGCCGCTTCCGCGCCACCGGCAATCATTGCGTCCACATCCCCATAGCGAATGGAGCGGAACGCTTCCCCGACTGCGTGCGTCCCGGACGCACAGGCGGAAACAATCCCGTAGTTGACACCCTTCGCGCCTGTCATAATCGCAACCTGGCCCGCTGCCATGTTAGAAATCATCATCGGAATGAAGAACGGGCTGACGCGCCCCGGTCCCTTTGCCTGTAAAACATTCGCCTGTGCCTCAAGCGTTTCAATGCCGCCCACACCAGACGCAATAACCACGCCTACCCGGAACGGGTCGTCCTCCTCTGTTATTGCAAACTTCGCGTTCTCCAGCGCCATTTTGGCCGCTGCCATTGCAAACTGGGTGTAACGGTCCATACGTTTTGCTTCTTTTCTATCAAGATAATCCTCCGGGTTAAAGTTCTTCACTTCTGCGCCGATTTTGCAGGCAAACCCCTCGGTATCAAATTTTGTAATGGTGTCAACGCCGCAAACGCCGTTTTTAATGGAATTCCAGAACGTCTCCGTATCGTTTCCCACTGGCGTTACCGCACCTACCCCTGTAATAACCACTCTTCTCATATCGGATATCCTCCTGTTTTCATCTATTCCCTTGCGCAGTGCACAAATACGTTCCTTACAGCAAAAACTTGTAGGGAACGGATTTGCCCGCTCCGCTGTGTCTGTCCGGCACTTTCAAAAAAGCCCCGCGATAGCAGGGCGGGACTTTCTTGATGTTCTTCCCACCGGGCCGCTTATGCTCCGCTGTGCGGCCACGGCCCGGTTCTTGTCCGGCCGGACGGCCGGGATAAAAAATGTTTATTTTCATCTGAAAAACGGTTTATTTTGCGTTTTCCTTAATGTAGTTCACGACATCGGAAACAACCTTGATATTTTCCGCTTCACCATCTGGAATTTCTATATCAAATTCTTCTTCCAAAGCCATGATTAATTCCACGATATCCAGTGAATCGGCGCCCAGGTCGTCAATGAAAGAAGCTTCCATTGTAACTGCGGATTCCTCCACTCCCAGCTGCTCCACGATGATGTCTCTTACTTTCTCAAATTCCATTCATAATCACCTCCCAAAAGTAATTTAATTTATAACTACATGACCAGTCCGCCGTCAATATGAAGAACCTGACCGGTTATGTATTTAGCCATGTCGCTTGCTAAAAATGCGGCGGCGTCCGCCACATCCTCCACCTCGCCAAACCTGCCGAGCGGAATCTGCTTGAAATAGTCCGCTTTCACATCGTCGGAAAGCTGGTCGGTCATCGCGCTTTTGATGAAACCCGGCGCGATGGCGTTGCAGGTAATGCCTCTGGAGGCAAACTCACGCGCAACGGTTTTTGTCAGGCCGATGAGACCGGCTTTCGACGAAACGTAGTTCGCCTGCCCCGCGTTGCCCATGACGCCGACGACTGAAGCCACGTTGATAATGGAACCCGCGCGCTGCTTCATCATCGGGCGGGCTGCTGCCTTAATCATGTGGAACGCGCCTTTTAGATTGATTTCCAAAAC
>CABSKZ010000479.1 GCA_902478395.1 uncultured Eubacteriales bacterium
GCTGCTGAGAATACAGAAAGAAACAATAATTTTCAGACCTGCAATAAAAAATTCTTCCGGGCAGTGATGCGCAAACTCCGTCACGTCAAATAAGTCACTCGTAATCCGGGCCATAATCTGCCCGACCTTTGTATCGTCATAATAAGAGGTGGATAGCTTTTGCAGATGTGCGAACAGATCGCGCCGCATGTCCGTTTCAATACGCGCCCCCATCACATGACCGATGGACTGCATGAAATAATTTGCCGCCGTATCGATAATGCGAAGAATCAGATAGAAAGCTCCGACATATAATATGACGCGGACCGTCAGTTCCGCGAGGTTGTTCATGCCCATATCCGTTATGTACCGGACAATCAGAGGAAGGACCAGTTCGCAGATGGTGGTCAGCGAGGCGCAGAACAAATCCAACGCCAGAACGGGCCAATACTTTCTGAAATAGGGAACAAAGCGTTTGATTAAACTGCTGTTTTTCATTTTTACGTTTTGCTGCATTTTTTAATTTCACACCTTCATTTGATTTTAACATATGGTAATGATATAATATGAACACTTAGCAAAGCCGAGTGAAGCGACGTGCGCGCTTAGTGAGAATAGATACGCTTGTAGTAAAAAACGCAAACGCGTTCATAATACGCCTCCAGCGGGGAATATATCGCGCGTGCGAAATTTTCCTCACGCTACCTGGAAATGCACATGCACAATGATACCAAAATCCTTCGGATTTGTGGCAGAATAACCTCAAAAGGTTTTGCTGAGCCGCGGCGTTTCCCGCCGCCTGAACGCCAGAGGCGTTCACTTTTGAGAACATTGCATCATCATTCGGCAAGCGGTAAGCCGCCCGCTTGCGGCTCTGCCCCACATTTTACAGGTGTAAAATGCGAATATGGTATCATAAGCCTTTGAATTTGAATTCTATATTTGAAAGGAGACTGTCATTTTGTCGTATATTCTATCATTTGATAATGCCATCTTGGATTGGATTCAGGTCAATTTGCGAAACGGCTTTATGGATATTTTTATGCCAACGGTGTCAGCGTTGGGAAATTCTGGAGCTATCTGGATTGCCTGCGCCGTTATCCTATTAATCAGTAAAAAATACCGCCGCTGTGGTATGATGGTCTCCATCGCTTTAGTTTTGGGCTTCGTCATCTGTAATCTATGCCTGAAGCCGCTGGTTGCACGTCCGCGCCCCTGTGATTTAAACGATGCCGTAACGCTCCTGATTACGCGGCCCTACGGATATTCTTTCCCCTCCGCGCACACCGTTTCTTCCTTTGCCTCCGCATCCGCGCTATGCATGGCGGATAAAAGGCTTGGCGTCCCAGCCGGTATCCTAGCGGCGGTAATCGCGTTTTCGAGGATGTATCTCTATGTGCATTTTCCCACAGACGTTCTTGCCGGAATCTTGCTGGGGATTGGAGCGGGTGCCGCCGCCTGGCTGCTCTATGGACGGAAACGCCTGCCTAGAACGCATCGTCCACAGAAATGACGGCGTTGTAACGGTTATCCTGCTGTTTTAACTGAAGATTGATTTCCTCCAGAGCCTTTTTGCGCTCACTTTCCTTCATCGCACAGGGAACCTCCAAATCAAAAATCAGATTGATATTTTTTTCTCCGTCCGTCATGCGGAAATCGTGGATATTAAAGGCGGTGTTCACATTTTTGACGGTTTGGATGACGCTGTTCTTCAAATCCTCCAGCCGTTGGGAATTGACAGTGATTGGGTCCATATGAATAACGATGTGGATCCCCATATCCTGCAAAATTCTCTTTTCTGTTTCGTCGATAATTTCATGAATTCTCACAATGTCAATTGTGTCGGGAACTTCCGCGTGTACAGACGCCATAACCCGGCCCGGCCCGTAGTCGTGAATAATCAGGTCGTGGACGCCCACGATGCCCTCCTGCTCTAAAATAATTTCGTTGATTTCGTTTACAACCTCTGGCTTGGGAGGTGTTCCGAGAAGGATTCCGATTGTGTTTTTAGAGATTTTGTAACCCGTTACCATGACCAGAATGGAAACAATAAAGCCGGTGATGCCGTCAACCGGCAGTTTGGTAAACTGTCCGGCGATGGTTGCAAGGATTACGGCCCCTGTCGCATAAACATCATTCAGGCTGTCGAACGCGGTGGCGTTCAGAACGCTGGAATCGATTTTTTTCGCCATATAGCGGTTGTAGCTGAACATCCAAATTTTGACCAGAACGGATAGAATCAAAATTACCACCAGTATGGGCTGGAACGAAATTTCCTGCGGGTGCAGGATTTTCTCCACAGAGCCTTTCATCAGTTCGAAGCCGACTAAAATGATGATAAACGATACAATTAAAGAAGAAATATATTCTAT
>CABSKZ010000480.1 GCA_902478395.1 uncultured Eubacteriales bacterium
CCACCAATGTGGATCCCGGAGGGAAACCGGCCTTCAAGCAACAATAAGAAAGCGGAAAGTTCATCATCAGCATTCCGCCGACCGCAATCTGGTAATTGCGGATATTACCGTTCGCGTTCTGCAGTGTGATCAAGGTGTTCGACAGTATATCACTAAGTGACAGCAGCAAAACCAGCCGGACGAAATTTACGGTATGGTCAGGGTATTGCTTCAGCCAAAGATTCAGTATAAAATCGGTTTCCAACAAGACTGGCAAGGCCAAAATAAACATGATATAGAACGAGAAGCGGGAACCGCGCTCTACCAATGACATTGTATACTCCCGATTGTCGGAAGCGTATGATTTCGTGATTTGAGGATTCAGGGCAATCATGAAATTGCCGGAAAACGAGCAGATCGCAGCATTTACCTGGTCGGCTATGCCTCGGGCGGCATTCAGTACCGGACCGACAAAGATATTGAGCAACACATTGACACCCTGCCCTTTCAACAATCCGGCGGTACAACCAATAAAGTTCCATACCGCGAACGAACTCATCTCTTTCCAACATGGACGGTCGAAACTGAAACGCCACCGGCATTCCTCAAAATGTCTGCCACAATAATACAAATAAAAGCACTGCAAAGAGATACTGACAAGAACCAATAGCAACGAATAGATTATCAGACGGTCAAAATGCCACGAAGGACAGGCTATAAACAATACCACCAGCAAACGCAGCATCACATCCATGATTCCCGCTTTGGCAAAAGTACCCATATGCTCATGCGATACGATCGAGGCGTTGAACGGCGTACTGCACAATCCCAGTGCAAATGAACAGACGGAGGCCTGAAATACCCAATTTGCTGCATGAAGCCGATCGGCCGGTATGGTCATTTGGGTATTCAAGAACCACAAACCGACGGTTTCCGCCGCAAGGACTACTGCCAGTGCCAATATGATGTGAATGGACAAGGAAGTGAAGAACATCAATTTAAGCCGTTCCACATTTTTCCTGCCTAACTCAAAAGTGAGAAAACGGCTTACTGCCGATGACAAGGAGGAGGAAACCAATGAAAACATGGCCACAAACCCGCCTACAACATTATATATGCCATAGTCTTCCACTCCCAATGCGTTCAATACCACTCGCGATGTATAAAGCGATACCAACATGCTGAATAGCATACGCACGTAGAGCATCAGCGTGTTCTTGGCTATGCGCCTCGTGTTTTCCGATTGTGTGGTCATTAGCATCTAAATGACAGCAGAAAGAACTTATCTGACGACGAATCTACAATCTGTAAATTATTACCTAAATATCCGTTTCCAAATGGAAATCTTTTTCTGTTTCTCAAAGCCATGAATTTCATTCAAATAGCGTTCATAACTCCACCGATTATGTATCATCTCATAGATAGCTCCCCAGTCGGGCAGTTTCCCCACATTCAAGTCATCAATGTACAAGTCGGCCACGACTTTCCTGCAAGGGCTGGTCATATCGTTTCTCACTTCTTCTTCCGGATGATTTGCATTGACAGCATAAAACTCCAATCCGCGCTTGCGGCAGAAGTCCACCGCCTCGTCAAGCAGTTTCCCCTCACGCACCGTCCATAAAACAAGCAAATGCCGTTCGGTCTGCAACTGTTTCAGGGCGGCAATGGCAAAAGGAATCTCTTTCCCTATCCGCGGATATCTGTGTTCCACAATCGTTCCGTCAAAATCTATAGCTATCCTCATTAGTTGAATTGGTCATCATTGTTAAAATATAAGCAAGAAACAACATTGGTGAACATCCTTTTTTATTTTCCAAACAAGTCATTCTGAAATTTTTTTGTATCCAATATAAGGCCTATAAGGAAAGGAATTCCTTTATGTTTTATAATATTCTTACTATTAATATCGATCGCCCAACCTAGTGTCTATGTTTTTTTCCAGAAATGCCATCTTTTACAATTCTGTTGTGCACATAAACAATAGCTATTTGCTTTATTTTTATCGTAAAATAAAAACAAAAGTATTCCGGTTACCGACATTTAGTCCATTTCATACGCGCTGTGTATTTCCTAAAACCAAGAATTGCTTTATCGAATTTATCAGTAATATCATAGATTTCATTATGCGTTAAACTGTCTGCTTTCACTACTCCTACAATTAAAGGTTGTCCTAATATAAATTTGTAAAGCACGGCATCTGTCATAGAATACAAAGCCTTTAAATCTTTCTTAAAACCTTCTCCATTAAAAATCGTTTTAAAATCAGCACAATCAGAATCAATTGGGGAACCAAAAATTTGAGCTATAGCAAGTATGCTTTTGGCTACATCTATGCCGTCAATCACTTTCCCAG
>CABSKZ010000481.1 GCA_902478395.1 uncultured Eubacteriales bacterium
ATATCCATGTATGCAAAAGGACTCTCGCCCCGCCTAATATCTGACCAAATCGAAGAAATCTACGGCTTTGAAGTGAGCGAAGGAATGGTATCCGACATCACCAATAAGCTGTTGCCAGAGATTGCGGAGTGGCAGCAATGTCTGCTTTCCAGCGTATATCCGATCGTTTTTGTTGACGCGTGCATTTCTCCGCGCGTGATAATAGCATTATCAAAAAGCTGGCAGCGTATATCATGTTAGGGATCAGCGGCGAGGGCAAGAAAGAGGTTTTGAACATCCATATTGGCGAAAACGAAAGCAACAAATACTGGCCGGATTTACTCAATGAGCTGAAAAACAGAGGTGTCAAGGACATCTTAATTCTGTGTGCAGATGGACTTTCCGGGCTCAAGGAAGCAATCGGCGTGGCATTTCCACAGACGGAATACCAACGATGTATCGTGCATCAGGTGCGCAATACGCTCAAATACGTCTCGGATAAGGACAAGAAGCAATTTGCGACTGATTTGAAAACGATATATCATGCGGCGAATGAAGAAGCCGGAAACGAAAAGATGATTTCCATCACAGAAAAGCGGGAGGATAAATACCCAAGAGCAATGAAAAGCTGGGCGGGCAACTGGGACGTGATTAGCCCGATGTTCAAGTTCTCAGCTGACGTACGCAAGGTAATTTACACCACAAATGCGATTGAAAGTCTCAACAACACATACCGTCGCTTAAACCGTGCCAGGAGCGTGTTTCCCAGTGATACGGCATTGCTCAAATCACTGTATTTGGCCACGTATGAAATTACAAAAAAGTGGACGAACATCCTCCGAAATTGGGGTCGGGTACACGGTGAATTTGCAGTTATGTACGACGGGGAATCTAATTAATAGCAAAAAATGACTATCCTGTCAAGGGTAAATGTACGGCTTCGCCGCCCTTGACAGAATAACCATTTTTCACCGAAGAGATTCCTCATACAGGGGGGAGTTCTCGTCAATAGCGCCATAAATACGCTTCAAATCGGCTATCATAGCCTTGATGTCTTTGTAGGATACAAACCGTGTGGTATTGCGGATTTGGCGGATAATACATTGCTGGATTTCGGTTTTAGGATAGACTGCTTCTATGGCGTTGTCAAAGCCCGTCAACCCATCCACGCAGGCAATTAGTATATCTTCCACACCACGATTTTTTTAACCATTTAAGATTGACAGCCAATACTTCGCACTTTCGTTTTCGCCTACCCACATACTTAAGACTTCCTTGATACCCGCCATATTGATTCCAATGGCTATGTATACCACTTTTTTCACAATCAGCCCCCACTGCGTACGTGGTAATGGATTGTGTCTAAAAATACTACCGCATAGAGTTCCTCCAATGGTCTCTGCTGCATTTTTTTGCCACGGCCGATGTCTTAGTTATCCGCTGCCGGACATGCCATGACTCTCACCCTTTTTCTTCAAAATAATCGGTATTTATTTCCAGAAATTTATTTTAACATATTTTTCACTTATTGTCAACTTCTTTTTCCGTGACATCTGTTTCATTACTGTCGATTAAGTAATAAAGCGGATTAATTATGCCGTTTTGGGCGTCGAATGTGGATTGCCAAAACATGTCATCGGTGAGCTGGTCTGAATGAAAACATAGGTTGGTGAAGTCTTCTTTTGATTTTATTTCTGCGCTCCTGCGCTTGGATTTCCCTATTGAAATGGAACACAAAAAGGCCGCACGAAATAGGGTTTTGTATTCTTCTATTTTTATGTGCGTTAGCGAATAAAATTTTAAAATAGCCTCCTCTTGTTATCCACTTATATTAATATAAGATGGTGCGATAGCAAATAACTAGATTAAAAAGTAGTAAAAACGAAGCAACATATACGGTGAACATAAAAAAACTATTCTTTTTAATAATATTTTATTCTCTTCCGAATATTCCATTGACTTAACCGTTTTTAAGAGATATAATATGTACTTGAAAATTTAATAAATATTCGTATGATGTGTCCTGTATGGCGTCTGGCCGTATGGGGTGAAAAGGGAATCAGGTGAGAAACCTGAACGGTACTGCCGCTGTATGCGTCGAATGTTTCATGCTTATCGGCGAAAGCCGGTCACTGGGAAACTGGGAAGGCAAAGCGTGAAATGTGGAAGCAATCGCTCCATAAGACGTAAGTCAGAAGACCTGCATTACATTGCACCGTGTTTGCGGAGTATCCGCATAGGTGTGATTGCTTTTTGTGTGTAAAAAAGTGCGTTCATCACAGGAAACCAGCTGTGGCAATGAAAATTTGCCGCGGCTTTTTTATTTGCCCGGCTTTACGA
>CABSKZ010000482.1 GCA_902478395.1 uncultured Eubacteriales bacterium
CGCGGCAGCAGCTCCGTCATTCCCGCCATGCCATACCGGCTGGATTTCGGCAGATACGTCGCGGCGAAAAACGGTTTCTGCTCCGGCGTCATGACAATGGTCAGCGGCCAGCCGCCCTGCCCTGTGACCGCCTGGCACACCTCCATATAAACCGCGTCCACGTCGGGCCGTTCCTCCCGGTCAACCTTCACGGAAATGAAATCGCGGTTTAAGAGCGCGGCAACCTCGCTGTCCTCAAACGATTCCCGTTCCATCACGTGACACCAGTGGCAGGTGGAATAGCCAATGCTCAAAAACACAGGTTTCTCCTCCCGCCGGGCCTTTTCAAACGCCTCCCCGCCCCACGGGAACCAGTTTACAGGGTTGTGTGCATGCTGCAGCAGATAGGGCGATTTCTCCTGTGCCAGACGGTTGCAATGCTCCATACTCATTCACTCCATTTATATAAGTCTTTTTCTGCAGGATTGTCAATCAAATTCCCCTTAAAATCGAACCGGGACCCGTGGCAGGGGCAGTCCCAGCTTTTTTCATCCGGATTCCATTCCAGCTGGCACCCCAGATGCGGGCACCGGGCATCCACAACAAACAACTCTCCCTCTTCCGTCCGGTACACGCCTGCCTTCAGCCCATTATATTCCACTACGCCGCCGTGGCCGCGCGGCAAATCCTCCACGGCTCCCCGCGGCAGGCTGAACGCGCTCCGTCCAAGTCCCTTGACCGCCTGCAAACCGTCCTCCAGCATGGTTTTTGCAGAGGCGGAAAGCACAAACCGCTGCGGGGAAAATACGGGGTACGGGTGACTGTTGCCCATCACCAGTTCCGCAATGATTTCTGCGGCCGCCATTGAGGTCGTCATCCCCCACTTCCCAAAGCCCGTCACAACGTACATACCGGGCGTGGATTCCGCAAACTGGCCAATATAGGGAACCCCATCCAGCGTCATGCAGTCCTGCGCCGACCAGCGCGCCGCCTCCCGGCTGTCTGGGTACCACTCCGCCGCTTTTTCGCGCAGGGCCGCATATTTCCCGCCGCCGGAATTTTCCCCGGTTCGGTGATTGCCGCCGCCAAGCAGCAAATATTCCCCGCTGTTGCGGAAGGAATACCCGCCTGCGTCCACACCGAGATACATGCCATCTACATCGGCAGCCTGCTCCAGCGCCAGCACATAGGACCGCTCCTGATGCATCCGCGTAAAGTAGAAGCCCGGTGCGTTAATGAACGGATAATGCGCCGCCATGATAATGTGCTTCGCGGTTACTGTGCCCCTATCCGTAACCACGCGGTTCTCTTTAATTTTTTGTACCTTTGTCCTTTCATAGACAGGAAGCTCCTTTGCAATCGCGTTTAAAAACTTTAACGGATGGAACTGCGCTTGTCCGGCAAACCGCACCGCTCCTTTCACGGCAAAGGGGAGTGTGGTCTCGGTGGTGAATCCGGCGTCGATTCCGGCGCGTTTCGCGGCCTCTGCCTCCTGCCGGAGCGGCTCTGCATCCAGAACCGAGTAAAGGTACGCGTCCTTTTCTTCAAATTCACAGCTAATACGGTGCTTCCGGATAATGTTCCCAAACCGTTTGATAGCCCTCTGGTTCGCCTCCGCATACTGGTGCGCCTTTTCCTGACCAAACTTCTCTATGAGCATCCCATAAATCAGTCCGTGCTGCGAGGTGATTTTGGCGGTGGTGTTTTTCGTCTGCCCGCTTCCTACACGTTCCGCCTCCAGGACGCAGACGTCCAGTCCAGCCTCTTTCAGAAAATACGCTGTTAAAATGCCCGCCATTCCGCCGCCGATAACAGCCGCGTCCACGGTAATGTCTCCGTCCAGCGGCGGACGCGCTTCAGTTTGTTCTGTTCTGCTCCATATGGACTCCATATTATTCCTCGTTTTCTTTTTTTGGTTAGTTTGTGCTCTTGGCCGCGGTTCTATGTATCAGAACAGGGTTTGATTTATTTTTTTAATAACAAACATAGGTGATTTCAAAGCTATATCGAGTGATAGGATAACAAATATACACGCACATCACGAAAATGGGGTCCAGGGGCGGAGCCCCTGTGTCGTTTTAAGGGGGTGAAGGGGGGAAATCGAAATCCCCCCTTCGTTTTGCCTACTTTTGCATTCAAAAGTAGGTCGCGCCGAGGGCGGAAGTGAATTATTTATAGTAAAGTAATGGCTATAAACATATTAAAATCGATGGTATCTTAAAAGGGTTATTTCTGCAAAACCCAGGTTTGCGGGGACGATTCCTTCCCCGCGCCCCTAGGACCTCTTTTTCTGTGAAGAAAAAGAGGGAAAAAGTCATACAAGGGGACACCCCTTG
>CABSKZ010000483.1 GCA_902478395.1 uncultured Eubacteriales bacterium
GGTCATATATTCCAGCGATTATTCGTAAAGGCCTGCCGCCTGGTTTGGAAGGAATCTATATTACGGATACGAACCTTCAATACGGGGTACAGAATATGCTTCCCAGCGAGAAGTGCCGCACTTTATGGGAACAACATCAAAGTCTTAAAGAGTTCCGGCAATACTGTCGGACACATGCTGAAGAAAAACAGGAGATCGAATTAGGCGGTAAAGTGTTCAAATTTGGGCACCTTGAAAAAACGCGAGAGACATTGGCAACTGCGTATGGGCTAACGCCTACCGATGTGCAACGATTTTTAGGACTTCATACTCTATCATCTGTTCTGTTTGAATGTGTCGACCGCCGCACATTGGCGATATCAGCTGCGACCTATTTGGCACAGTTGCCTAAAGAATGGCAGCTTGAAGCAGCCCGCTGGATACCAGATAAAAAAATAAGTGCTTATCAGGCACAACAGATTTTATTTTTGTATCAAAATGGCGGCAACGAGAAAGGGATTAAGGATATTGTCCAAAACACCCAAAACGATAGTCGCCACAAAATCACTGGAAGTTATAAAATATCCCGTCGGATGCTAAAGTCATATAGCCCATACTTAGCAACTATGAACGATGATGAAATCGCTTCGATCTTGAAAGCTGCTTTGACGCTTTATTTTGAAAGTCATCCTCTTGAAAACTCCGAGCAACGAGGGTATAATATAAGCGAGGAAGCTGTATGACAAGAGAATATATAATTATGCCGGAATTTGAGCGGCAATGGAAAGCGATGGGACTGAGCGATACGGAGCTGAAGTACCTGCAGGAACAGCTGCTTCTTAATCCTCAGCAGGGACCGGTGATGAAAGGTACGGGAGGGCTGCGAAAAATTCGTGTTGCTTTTGAGCATCAAGGGAAAAGCGGGAGTGGCCGTGTGGTTTACGTAGATTTTCCCGCTTACGAAACCCTCTACTTAATCACAGCATATCCTAAAAATGAAAAGGATAATTTGTCTGCAGCTGAACGCAATGCCATCCGAAAATTGATTGAACAGTTGGAGCAGTTTTTGAAAACAAAATGCGAAAAGGGGCGATTACGATGAGTACAGGTGTATATGAGAGTATCCTGCAGGGGTTAAATGAAGCCATTTCCACAGAAAAAGGCCATCTGCGTGCAAAGCGTTGCAGGATGACTGTACAGCCTCCTGAAGAATTCGATGCTGAGGAGATCCGCACCATACGGTTGAGCGCTAATATGACACAGAAAATCTTTGCAAATTTTCTCGGGGTTTCGCCCAAAACTGTAGAGTCATGGGAGGCTGGTCGTTATAAGCCGGATGGCCCCGCACGCCGGGTCATGGGGCTTTTGCGTCAGGACCACATGTTGGCGCAAAAATACGGATTGATCTCACAGTAAAAAATTAAGGTGTCCAAATTTGGACACCTTAAAAATAAAAACGCCAGAGCGCTGATCCGCGCTTTGGCGTTTTGCTTTTATAGAGTTGGAACTCCTTGCTGAAAAAGTTCCGGATAATTACTTGAAGCCCAAACGATACGCTCAATGATTACTGTTTCCGTATCAACACGGTAAATCACAATATGATTGTCGTGGACCAGCTTGCGGAAGTTCAATGCTTTCAAATATTCGTCCGGATGTTCTTCTCCCATGCGGGGAAAGCGCATTAGTTTGTCAATGTTATTCTGCAGGGCGTCAACCGCGCGCAAAGCAGCGCTTTCTCCAACTTTATCGAAATAATAATCGGAAATCCCCAAAATATCCTGCATTGCCTCGGTGGTATAGACAATTTGAAGTTCATCCATTTTTCCGTCTCTGTCTGTTGCTGAGATTTGCGCGAACCAAATCGCGTACCTGTGCGGAGGTGTATGTCGCCGCTCCATTTAATCGCTTTAGTTCGGCTTCTAAAACCACAGCGCGATGCGCAAGAGCCGCTTCTTTTCGATCAAGTTCTTCTTCTCGTCGGGTGTAGGCAGCAAGATCCATCAAGACGGTGTCCCCTTTGCCGTTGCGCGTGATGTAAATTGGCTGTCCAGTCATACGGGAACGAGCGGCCAGCTCATTGTACTCTGTACGAAGCGCGGAAGCAGGGCGAATATCCATAGCCATATAACGGCCCCCTTTCTGCTTTTATTATATCGCTAAAGCAAGCAAGTAACAATCATTTTTTGATTTAATTTGCTTTGCGGAAATTGAGAGTTTGTATTTTTGGCAAGCAACTCAATATGATACTAATCGGGAATGCTTCACGGGCATTCCCTTCTTTTTTGGATGCAAAACGGTGTATTCCAAAAAACATCAAGGAAAGGATACAGAC
>CABSKZ010000484.1 GCA_902478395.1 uncultured Eubacteriales bacterium
CCGGCAGCAAGAAATAAGAGATAAACGCTAAACAATGCTTTAACGCTTATCTCTTACATCTTATCTGACCGGACGCACCAAAACATTCCAATATATTATACCACACGGTATAGAAAAAAACAACAATTATTTTCATGTATTATATACTCTAGCATAGTGCATATCATGGCTTATTTCTTGATATAAGGGATAAAACCACTCAAAACTTTATTGACTCTAAAAAAACGAATCTTCACCACACGACTGACCAAAATCAATAATATGGTGGAGGTTTATCTATTGGTATAACGAGAGCTTTGTGCAACAGGGTATGCTCATTTTGTTCGTCTAAGTAAATTCAAGGCTTCATTTTCATTAGATAAATCATAATCCCCCATAACGCCTGACCTGTGATAAACAATTCCATCTTTTTTATTTTGTTCTAAGTAACTGATGAATTTTTGGATTCCATCTTCTTTGATACATCGAACGAACGCCCTCATTTTAATTTTACCAGGTGCAAGCATATCCTTATCGCAAGGCGAAGCAGAGCATTCCCAGCAACCTTTTATGCCTTTTGATGTGCAACAATCATACTGGTAGCATCCCTGTGGAGACAGTCTTTTCCCACAATTATTGTCTGATTTACAACTGCATTTTTCGTCTGTACAACAAAAACTACAAACTAGTCCACAATATGCTATTGAGTTTTCAGTCATACGCCTACCTCGCCAAATATAAATATTTTTTACTTCAAATTTTTCCTGAATAACAGTTTACCACAGCTCTCAATGGGAAAAATTCCACCTTATCATAACATTAGAACCCGTTTTTTATATTACAGCGTTGGGGTACTTCTGGTGATAATATTTAGAATAATGTTCGCAAGGCTTGTGCAGGAGGTTTGCATTCCATTTTTAATCCATTCCTGGATGATGCCGATTGCGCCGGAAATCATATAAATAGAGACATACTCATAAAACTCCGGCGAATCTTGCTCGAATTTTTTCATCACATTCAGGAGAAATTTTTCCCGATATACCGTTTTAAAACGCTCTAGAAACTGGAGATCCCCCTTGCTGCTTAGCAATACTTCGAAAATTTGACGCCGTTCCTTGATATATTCCAAGCAGTTGGCAATTTTCATAAAAGAGCTTTCCTGTGTCAATTCAGAAAAATTAAACACGTCAATCTGGCTGATGTCGCCGATGTCCTGAATAATTTTTTCTTCCACTTGCTCCAGAAGATCATAGACGTCCCGGTAATGCAGGTAAAAAGTGCCCCGGTTAATGTCAACCATTTCCGTCAGGTCTTTCACAGAAATTTTGTTAATGCTTTTCATTTTCATCTGTTCTACAAGCGCGTCCTCCAGCGCTTTTTTTGTCCGCCTGACGCGCCGGTCTTCCTGTCCCCGTTCCACACAGCATCCCTCCTCTTTAATATTATATCAAACGCTGCCCCATTAGTCAACATCTGTTGAGTTTTGTTTATCAGCACTTTGTAGATTTATGTTGAATATCCAGCATCCACCAGCATTCTGTTTATTGACATTATGACAAACGCGAAGTATAATATACACGTGTTCATTATAGAACAACTGTATTTTAAAGGAGTATATTATGGATTATGCGGTTGAGCTTTGTGACCTTACGAGAAGCTATCAGATGGGAGAAACGACCATAACGGCGGTTGACCATATTAATCTGAAGATTCCCTCTGGAAAATATACGCTCCTGCTTGGCGCGAGCGGTGCTGGAACTGTCTGGTAGGCTTGGAAAACAGATTAGACAATTTTCCTTCCCAGCTTTCAGGCGGCGAACAGCAGCGCGTTGCGATAGCGCGGGCATTGTGCAAGAATCCTGACGTACTGCTGTGCGACGAGCCTACCGGTGCTCTGGATTACCAGACCGGAAAATCCGTTTTAGAGCTGTTGTTCGGCATCTGCCGTCAAAGCGGAAAAACCGTAATCGTTGTAACACATAACGGCGCACTTGCGCCAACAGCCGATGTTCTAATCCGTATGAAGAGCGGACAAATTGTAGAAATGCACGAAAATGCGAATCCCATCCCGATTCGCGAATTGGAGTGGTGAGACGATGCTTCTGAAAAATTTCTTTCGTGAGCTTACTTCCACTCTATCGCGGCTGGTATCCGTCATTATCATAACCGCCGTCGCCGTCATGATGTTCGTCGCTTTGCGCGGCCTGTCCTATAACACAGACCGCATTAACAACTCCTATTATGATGCAAACAATGTAGCGGATTTCTGGATTTCCGGGACCGGACTCAGCCGTACTGATTTGCGGAAGATCGCTGCCCTTGAAG
>CABSKZ010000485.1 GCA_902478395.1 uncultured Eubacteriales bacterium
CCCGCAGCCTGCCAGTACCGAACCAGCTACTGCCAAAGACAAGGCCAGACACATTACTTTCTTTGCTTTCTTCAATTTATGTCCCTCCTTATAAATAATGCGCTAAACTTCGCGCTGTTTGCCATTTAAAATCCACGTCTATATATTAACCCTTAACCGCACCTACCATAACGCCCTTTACAAAATATTTTTGCAGGAACGGATACACGATTAAAATTGGCAATGTTGATACCATAACCGTCGAATATTTAATCGATTCTCCGATTGCATATGCATCCTGTCCAGCGGCTGCTCCCTGCTGCATAGAGTCTGTGCTGGAATAAATCAGCACCTCGCGCAAATACAGCTGAATCGGGTATTTTTCACGCGTTCTCAGGTAAATCGACGCCTGGAACCAGTCGTTCCAGCGTGCTACCGCGTAAAACAGCAGGATAACTGCAATCGTTGCTGTCGTCAGCGGAATGACGATACGAATCAATATCTGAAAATCATTCGCCCCGTCAATTTTTGCCGCCTCTTCCAAACTGGTCGGGAACCCGGAAAACGCAGTCCGCATGACTATCATATTGTAGGTGTTGATTGCGGTCGGCAGAATCAGTGCCCACCTGCTATCATACAAGCCGATGTTTTTGACCAGCAAATACATCGGAATTAAACCGCCGGAAAAGAACATGGTTACGACAACCAGCAAATTGATGTATTTGCGAATCCACAATTGTTTTCTGGACAGCGCGTACGCTCCCATAATTGTGATAACCATACTAATGGCTGTACCAACAAATACATAAAATAATGTATTTTCAAAGCCGACTAGAATCATCGGGTTTTTAAATACCTCTTTATAGGCGTCCAGGTTAAAGCCAAGCGGTTTGTACAGCAATCCGGAGTGCGCCAGCAAAAGATTGGAATCCGAAATCGATGCCAATGCGACATAAATAATCGGATAAATCGTTATGACAATCATGAATAACATGAAAAGGGTATTAATCAAATCAAATATCTTGTCACCAATAGACCGTTTTATCATTTCTTTACACCTCCCAATGTATTTTTTACCACAGACTGGTCTCGCTCACATGCTTACTGATGAAGTTTGTTACCCACAGCACCGCAAAATTCAGCACAGAGTTGAACAGTCCGACTGCCGCGCTGTAGCTGTAGTCCATATCAATCAGGCCTCGTCTGTATACAAAGGAAGATATAACATCAGCTTTTTCAAATGTCAGGTTATTATACAACAAAATAATTTTTTCAAAGCTTACATTGAATATACCACCCATACGCAGGATAAAGAGTGTTACAATTGTCGGAATAATACCTGGTATGGTAATGTGCCAAATCTGCCGGAACCGGCCAGCACCGTCGATCCTCGCTGATTCGTAAATTTCCTGGTCGATGCCTGCCAGGGCCGACAGGTAAATGATACTGCTCCAGCCCAGCTGCTGCCAAATGTCCGAAACAATAAAAATTGTTTTAAAGTATTCCGGACGCGCCAGCAGGTTCGACCGTTCTCCGCCGAAAAATGCGATGATATCATTGATGATACCATTTCTTCCGAGGAACGTATATAACAAGCCGCATACAACCATCATCGAGATAAAGTGCGGGATGTAGGTGATCGTCTGAATGGTCCGTTTGAAGAACACATTCCGTACCTCGTTCAGCAAAATCGCGAAAATAATCGGCGCGGGAAATGAAAACGCAATTAACCCCAGCGATAAAACCAGTGTGTTCCCAAAGACCCGGTTAAAAAACGGACCTTGTATAAAGTCAATAAAATGTCCAAAACCAAAATGGCTAGTCCACGGACTGCCCATTATGCCCAACCCTGGCGAAAAATCCTTAAATGAAATAATTGCGCCATACATCGGTGCATAACAAAATACAGCATAAAATACGACCAGCGGAATTACCATCACATAAAGCAGCGGATTCTGAATGAGATCATTGATGAAAGGATTTTTATGCTTTCTTATTGTTTTAAATTGCTTTTCAGCTACGACCTTTGCCACTAAAAACCCTCCCTTTTATCTCGCATTATATCTTGCAACAGCAGCCTTGTTGATTTCCGTCACTTCATCCAGACCCATGTCCTTCAGATGCTGACGGAATGCTTCCAGGTTCGAAAGCGGCTCCGTTCCCATGATAAACTTAATTTCCATTTCATTGACATAGCTTGTAATTTCATTCATCTTAGACGTGATTTGGCCTGCTTCTTCTACCGTATATGTCACGTTCGGCATTCTGTAAGACGCGTCCCCTGCCAGCTTCCAGATTTCCGCCGTTTCCTTC
>CABSKZ010000486.1 GCA_902478395.1 uncultured Eubacteriales bacterium
GGTTTGTACTGAGTAGAATCAAGGCCAAATCAAATAAAAATTGGTATGTATCCATTTTTCTGAGGACTTCCTTTCCTGACAATTTCCTTAATCTATTATACTCGCTTTTTTCTGAAATGCAAGTTTTAAAGTATAAAAATTGCATTAATATTCAGCATACGCAGACCTCGCCGAAGCGGTGTGAAAATGGAACAATTAGATTCAAACAGCACCAAAAACGTTTCAGTTTGCCCAGTGCCTTAAAATATTAGATATTGTATAGTTTTAATAGAAATTGTACGTTTCTTTTTTTCATGAAATCAGGTATAATAAAGATAATTTGATAAAATAGAGGGGTGTAAGTTGTTTGCGAGCTAACGAACCACAATTGGATGAAATATTAACGAAAATCAAGCGGAACGCCGTTTTGCTTGGCGATGAAATACCTGCGGTCGGCATGACGCCGGATGGCGCCTATAAAACGGGCTGCGGCGGCTGGATAGATTCCTTCTGGTGCGGAATGCTTTTGCTTGCGTACCAGCGCACGGGCGATCCGTTTTATCTGGAGCAGGCAATGCGCCAGCAGTCGTTTTTTGAGCGGCGTGCGCAGAACACGCCGGAGATTAACGAGGCATACCACTATTTGCCGCTCGACCACGATACGGGATTTATTTTCAGCCTTTCACAAGTTGCCCTATATAAACTGACAGGCGATGAAACGGCAAGAAACATTGCGCTTAAGGGCGCAGAGGTTCTCGCGGGGCGGTATAATGAAAAAGGAAAGTTTTTAAAGGCGTGGGACACGTTCCCATGGGATACTGACCCGGTGTTGATTGAGGAGAAAAAGGGCAAGGTCATCATCGACAGCATGATGAATATCCATTTGCTGTTCTGGGCGGCTGCGCAGACCGGAGAAATGCGGTACCGGGAAATCGCCGAAGCCCACGCGGCAACGGTGGAGCAATACCTCTACCGGCATGACGGGACAATTTTCCACACCTACAATTTCAACCATGTCACCGGAGAGCCAATCGGAGGGAAAACAGCACAGGGTTACCACGATTTGTCTTGCTGGGCGCGCGGCCAGTCCTGGGGAATTTATGGTTTTGCGCTTACATACGGTTACACCGGAAATAAAACATATCTGGAAACGGCCAAACAATGTGCGGCGTATTTTATAGACCATGTTAACGAAGGCTGCATTCCGCCGTGGGACTTTGCAGCGGTGGAGAATACCTTCGTTCCGTGGGACAGCTCCGCGGCCTGCATCGCCGCTTCTGGCCTTTTGGAAATCGCGAAATATTCCGAGGGGGCGGAAAAGGCATATTTTAAAACGCATGCGGAAAAGTTCTTAAAGAATCTGCACCGGCTATGCGGCACAACGGGCATCGATTCCTTCCAGCCGCTGATTCTGCATGGGTGCGGCTGTGCTCCTTACAGCAAGGGCACGGAAAAAAATATTCAGAATGAACAAATTGATGTCCCGATGATTTTCGGAGATTATTTTTATCTCGAAGCACTTTTGAAACTGGAAAATGAAGAATTGGAATTATTCTGGTAACCATGCGATGAAAGGGAAGGTGGATCTTTATGAGAATGAAAAAATTAAGCCTGTTTTTGGCTGTAGTATTGCTGCTTCTGACTCTTCCTGCAACGGCCGGCGCGGCATTTGATTTTACGCCCGTGTTGGGTGGGCAGGACCCAGCAAATATTACAGAAACGCTAGACCTGTCTGCATTTCCGGAGACACAATGGACCTCGTCCAACCCGGAACGGCTGCTGATTGGCGAAGGCAAGGCGTATGTCCTGCCAGGGCCTGCCGCAGAGGACGTAGTACTGACGGCAGTATCTGGCGGCGTGCCGTATACGAAGACGCTGACCATAGCTGCCGCGCCGGAAGTGATATATCTAATTGATGAGGATTTCTCTGATGTGCCGGTTACGGCAAACGGCTCCCTTCCTTCTGACGGAAACTGGAAAAAGGACGCAACATTTCCGGAGGGGTATCAAAATGGCTTTGTCGGCGTTGTGGGCAGCGGGACGGATAAATACCTGCGGCTTAGCAATACAGTTGCGGACGATGTAACCCATTCCGTTGCACACGCGTTTTTTCCGAATGCTCCGCGCGTTGGAATTTTGACGCTGGAATTTGATATCAATCCCCGTTCTGGAAATTATTCCAACATGTGGCCTTCCGGGAACAGCTCAGAAACCATCAGCGGTTCGAACGTATTCGTCCGGTTGCCCGCAAAGCCTGGCAGCGTCGTTGTGCAGGGATTGAAAGGGACGGAAAAGACGCTGGCA
>CABSKZ010000487.1 GCA_902478395.1 uncultured Eubacteriales bacterium
TGCACATCCAACCACGCTGGAGCCAAGCTATGTTTGGAATTCCAACGAGGCACTTTGCAACAAAATGGGATGGACCATTAAATCACAGACGCAAAAATGCGTTCCCTATTTTTATGATAAGGATCTGTATTCTGAAACGCTCGGCGAGACCATTCCAAAAGGAAATTGTATCGGGATGAGCGCGGTTGTGACGACGGAGACCTTCCAGGGCCCGGTGATTGAAACGCAATGTATCGGTAAGGTTTATGGGCCTGATGATGGAGATATGTGTGACTGGAAAATCGTTGGAGAGCCGGACACGACTTTCTTTGTTAAAAAACCAGCTACAGTGGAGCATACCTGTGCAACCATTGTGAACCGTATTCCGACGGTGTTGAATGCGCCAAGCGGGTATATTACTGCGGAAAAACTGGACGATGTCGAATATCTATCCTGGCCAATGCATCTCTATATAGAGGATTTTTAAGAATTTATAGGAATAGGCAGCAATCGTTAAAGCCTCCGACTGAGACGAAAAGTAAGCGTGTTTTAAACTTAGCGTTTTTCTGAAGATAGCCTATTGTGGAAAAGCCCTCCGGCCGTGCGGAGGGCTTTCGTTATCTCCGTAAAGGTGATTGCTGGATTATAAGAACAAGAGTAAGGGCAGGAAAAGCAAAAGCGGAGGCGTGGCGCATGATGATAAGAGTATCGGGTAGGGCTCATGCCCTCCAACGGACCTGAAAAGATGGAAAAAGCAAGGCTTTTTATGGAAGGCGGGACAGCTATGAAAAAGGGCAGCAATCCAGCAAATCATGCAGAGTGTATATGCTGCCTGACTTAAGACGGCAACGCATGCGGGTGGTACAGCAAAGCAACAGGTCCTCAGCAAAACAGGAGTATCATATCTTTAAAGAAAATAGTGAATGGAGTTATCTTATATTTGGCGCATTAGAAAAACCAACCACTTGTTATGTAAAACAAGCGGTTGGTTTTGGTTGATCAATCAGTTGTCGAGTTTCATTTTGGCGATGTCAGTGATTTCACAACCTTACCCAATATCATAATATCGTAAACTGCAAGGTTGTAAATGGAGGGCGGCATCAACCGGTCCAGCTCATTTGCCAGCAATGATATCTGGTTATCCGTGATGAAGAAATGCCGCATAATGGCTGGCTCCCCGTTGATACAGACAACAGCAACATCCCCGCCGTCTGCAAAATTCTGCTTGCGGACGATTGCATAATCACCGTCAAACAGACGGGAACCGCTCATCTGGTTTCCATCTACTTTTAACCCGAAAAACTCCCCATTACCAATGTATTCAGCGGATAAATCAATATAATCAATAATATTCGTTTCTGAAAACATAGTCTCCTTTTTTAAGGAAGCAAAAACAGGAATCGTCTTCATTTCCTTCAAGGAAGCGGAATGAATTGGAAATGAAGATTCACTCAGGCTAGAAGAAACTCTGCCGAGAAGCTGGTCCATCGAAACATTAAATAATGTCGCGAGCTGCACCAGCGTATCCTTAGTAGGGGAGGAATAGCCAGTCTCATAGTTGGAAATAGTCGTTTTCCGTACACCCAGTTTTTCTGCCAGTTCATCCTGGGTCAGACCTATGTTTTTTCGGAGTTTTTTTAGAATTGAACTGAAATTATCCATAATTAGCCTCCTTCGAGAATTGGGCAATCTCATTATTCCAGAGACAGTGTTTGTTTTCAGAATCAAAAGTGGTGATTTCTGGATGAAATGAGAAATATTATTAAATTTCCTGCCAAAGAAAAGATTCTCCGACAGGTGTCAAAGAATCTTTTCTGTTTTAGCGATTATTGCACACTGCTGGAAAGAATCATGACGGAGGTAGCCTCAAAGATGCCCAGGTTGACAGAGCCCGCAACGGTGATATTCATTCCGACCTCTAAATCTTTCATTTTCTTTACCTGGTTGTCGTTGGAATCTAAAATCTTGGCGGTATCTTTAATAAATATCTGTTCCTCAGTCACATTGCCGTTTGCATCCGTGGAGGATACCTTCACCATGCCATAGGCCGTATTCACAACTGTAATCGTTCCGGTTATTTGCATCGGGGCGGAAACAGATTTCACCTCAATTGCGGTGATGGAACTGCTGGATGTCGTAACCTTCACCGAGTAGCCCAGACGAAGATCGTAAACAGTAGCTGCCGCGCCGTCTAAGGTGATGGTCGCGTCACGGTTTAAAGAATAGGTGTTGACGGTATCGCCCTTTTTGATTTTAAGAGAGGAGGCGGTCTTGGAAATCGTAATCTCTTCAATCGTTC
>CABSKZ010000488.1 GCA_902478395.1 uncultured Eubacteriales bacterium
CTTTATAAGCAGCCTCGGTCGTTGCATTTTTTAAGCTTTCAATCAACGGTTCCGTGCTGATATAATTGAAAATGCAGGTAAATACAATTTTGTCTTCACCTGAAATATATATGGTATACTCTCCGCTTGCCTTATTTTCAGGCATTTTAAAATTGAATTCAAAAGCACCGCTGTCACTGCACAACGTCTGATTTACATAAACACAGTTTGCAGGCGTCATGGCTGCGTCTTTTGCGAATATAATAATGTCAACTGGTTTATTGGCGCTGTCTGTTCCGCTTACCTTAACCTCAACCGTACGAACATCGAATTCCACATTGGCGGAAGCTGCAAATGAAGCAACGATACTCATTTGCATGATGACGACAAAGCTGATAAGCATTCCCATGATTTTTTTCATTCTATCTCCATAACCTTTCCGTCTGCCTAAGTTTGGTGTCCCGCTCCGCCACAGACAAGCAGAGCGGGGATGATTCTGCACCTTTTAACGAAAAAATATTTCACCGCTGCGCGGTTCTAAAAATACCGGCCCATTCGCAGCTATTTGGCCTCTCTGAATACCAAAGAAACATATCCGTCAAATTCAGGAACGTAAACCTCGGCACTCTTCTCTCCGGTCATGATAAAGTCTGCTTTTTCAGGTGCGTTGCTTCCGCTAAGGGTAATCACACATTCCGCATTTTCGTACGCATAGGGTAATTGAACCTTTACTGTTCCTCCGCTTGAAGGCGTCACCGTATTTGTACCGGCATCAACGTCGCGGTTTACCAAATCTACAAAGTACGATTTGTTGATTTCATCCTTATGGGTTGCAATCGTAACCCTTTCGCCGAAGCCATAAAGCTTTGCCACCGCGCTTACTCCGCTTTCTGCCATCAGCTTGCCAATCGGTGTGCCTTCATGATATAAATCGGACGAAAGCGAAATACCAATGGGCATATGATGTTCCTTCCAAACAAATATCTTTTCTTCATCCCCTGAAAGGATTTCATCGAAACTGATATCCGTCCTCTTTCCTGCTGCCAAAACGGCTTTTCGTTCCGCAATACCGGTTAGCCTGCCCTCAGAATAGCTCGCAAAATATGCGGTTACGCTCACGTTTTCCTGCGTATTATTTGTAAGGCTCAGGTCTGTTCTTACCATTCCGTTATTTCTAATAAACTCAGGTTGTTCCGCAGTAAAGCCTTCGGATATATTGACCTCTCCGCTGCCCGACGAGAAAATTCTGAGCGGTGTTCTGTCCGCGGCAGTAAAATAATCAAAACCAACCATATCAGGAGTGTATATCACTTGACCTGCATCAAAATCCATATCGCCAAGGTCAGCGAGTGCTGCACTCTCTCTTTTTTGCCACATTTGCTCCGAGGTCCTATAGAGGCCCGAATCTGCGCCTGTAATAATTACCTTGCCGCCGTTTTCAATATAAGGGATAATTACCTGATTGATCAATTCGTCTGAAATTGATAAAACATCAGGGAGCACTAAAAGCTCCACCTGCGCCAAGCTATCCGCACTGAGTTTATAATCAGGAATAATCATATACGGAATCTTAGCGTCCTCTAAAGCATATCCCCAACCGTTCAGCTCCAACCTGTGGCTCACTACTGTACCCGCAAGGTGCGGACGAATGGCAAAGCCTTCACTCTGCGGCGAATACACCAAAGCTATATTTGCTGAGCTTTCACGCTCTCCAAACATGTCGGACACCGCATCAATGGTGTCAAAGACAGCCTTTGTCGAACTTGCATCTCCGTAATACTTATTGCTGCCGGCGCTTGCGCCCAGATAGAGCGTCGTATTGTTTGCCAATGCCTCATAGCCGTAAAGCTTTGCATACATGGTGTTTGCCACATCATGTGGATACTGCCATATATTTGCTCTTCCGAACGAGCCGAGCGATGCCGCTATTTTATACTGAACAGAGGAATATCCATCAGGTGCAAGCTTATCGGGATACTGATAATTCCATGTGGAATTCGAATGCGAAGTATACTCGGTGGAAACCATATCCAAAACCGTACCGCGCACTCCTCCGAAATCATATTTTGATATATCATTGCCCATCACCAAAATGTCATCGGGATTTCTGCCGGCACGAACCGCTTCTTCCTTAATAACGTTGTAAAGCTCTGTCATTCTCGTACTTAAAATGTCCGCCTTAAATGCCTTGTAAGCAACCCAGACGGGATCAGACAGCCACTTTTCCGACGTCCAGCCCCAGCTTGCTTCTTTTTCTTTCATATAGGTTCTTACATCGAAGCTGCCTGTATCGGCTAT
>CABSKZ010000489.1 GCA_902478395.1 uncultured Eubacteriales bacterium
GGACTGTATGTTGTCGGAAGCCGCATAGAGGAAACCCGTGCGGGTTGCGTGGTCAACACGCTTGCGCAGGTCACGGCAAGCCCGGCGCGAATGTCCGTCACAGTCAATAAGGATAATTACACGGAACAAATTATTGAACGCTCCGGCCTTTTTACGGCTGTCGCACTGACACAGGACGCTGACATGGACATCATCGGTGCGTTTGGTTTCCAGACCAGCCGCGACACGGACAAGTTCACGCGGTTTCAGACAAAAGAGGATGAAAACGGCATTCCTTACTTAGTACAGAATGCCGCCGCGCGATATAGTTGCCGGGTGCGGGACAAAATTGATGTCGGGACGCACGTTCTGTTTATAGGAGACGTGCTGGAGGCCGAGGTTCTGAGTCAAAATGAGGTGCTTACCTATGCGTATTACCAGCAAGTGAAAAAGGGCGGCACACCGAAAAATGCGCCGTCCTATCAGGGGGCGGACGAGGCCGCTGAAAAACGGGGCTACCGTTGCAGCGTCTGCGGATATATCCTGGAGTCTGACACTATCCCGGAGGGCTTCCGCTGCCCCATCTGTGGGCAGGGGCCGGACATGTTGAGAAAACAGTAGCATACTGCACCCTTAGGGAGAATGATTATGAAACGGACGAGAAACACCATCCAGCGGATGATGATATTGGATATCATACGAAATATCCATATTCACCCTACGGCGGACGAGATTTACCGGCTAGTTGCCGCCGTTTATCCGCGTATCAGCAAAGGAACGGTTTACCGCAACCTGAACCTGCTGGCTGAGCAGGGCGAGCTGCTTAGGCTTGAGTTGCCAAATGTGCCGGACCGGTTTGACGCACACACGGCGCCGCATTACCATTTCCGCTGCAGGCACTGCGGGCGGCTGTTTGATGTAGATATGCCATATATCCCGCATTTGGAAAGCCTTCCAAATGAAATGCCGGGCTTTCAGTTTGAAGGACATGCGTTGATTTTCACGGGGGTTTGTCCCGCGTGCAGCCAAATACAAAAAAATGAAAGAAATAAGGAGGATGTAACATGAACGAATTGAAGGGAACAAAGACAGAGGCAAACCTGCTGGCAGCATTTGCCGGCGAATCGCAGGCACGCAACAAATATACCTATTACGCGTCCAAAGCAAAAAAAGAGGGTTATGAGCAAATTGCGGCGCTGTTTCTAGAAACAGCAAACAACGAAAAGGAACATGCAAAAATCTGGTTTAAGCTTTTGCACGATGGAATAGGCGACACCGCCGCAAACTTAAAAGACGCAGCCGAGGGCGAAAACTACGAATGGACGGATATGTACGCAACCTTTGCGAAGGAAGCGAAAGAAGAAGGCTTTGGTCATATCGCCTTCCTGTTTGACTCGGTAGGGAAAATCGAGAAGGAGCATGAGGAACGCTACCGTAAGCTGCTCGCAAACATTGAAGGCGGTCTGGTGTTTTCTCGTGACGGCGACACCATCTGGCAGTGTGCGAACTGCGGCCACATCCACATTGGCCCGGCGGCACCGGAAGTCTGCCCGGTCTGTGCACATCCGAAGGCATACTTCCAGATGAAAGCAGAAAACTATTAAGCTACATAACAGCGGCGGAACGGCGCGGAGCCTGACCGCCGTTTTTCTATGTTTTGTTATTTTCAGGAAAGGCATAAAGGATCCAAACTTCATATATGGTGTATTTGAACAGTGATTCTTTTCCGAGTTGTTGTCCTTGTTAGGGATTACTATTCTTTTCACACTGTATTTCAGAGATTTTATCTGTTTAAGTCATTTTGGTTCAGCCATCTGAAACCCATCTGGTGGGTGTCGTTCGCACCTATATTAAATGGCTGTGCCGACCATACGTGAAATCGCGCATTGTTGGACACACAAACACCGGTTACGGACAAATTGCGTTATATAAAAAATCTATGACCCGTTAGGAACGGATTTTCTCGTCAAAGAAGGCTGGTGACAAAGGCGGCCAGCGTCTGGGGAAAAATATTTGGCGTGAATCGTCCGTCCGAAGAGGCGGGTTTGAATGATATTCGCCAGGCGAAACACAAGAAAAAGGGTTTACACAAAAGGCAGTTTGTGGTATAATATCCACAGTAAGCCTTGCTTTGCAAGTCTTTAGGCGTTGCCCTATCGCGCTGGCGCGCGAACTGTAATATTGACGGCTTCGCAAAAATGCTCTTGCGAGCAAGCATTTTTGCTTCATGGTGAAATATGAACACTTAGTGAATCCGAGTGAAGCGAAGGGTGAGCTTAGTGAGAATAT
>CABSKZ010000490.1 GCA_902478395.1 uncultured Eubacteriales bacterium
AAACTCCGGTTATCAGTATGCGGGTTCTTTGGTATATTCGATGGACTACGGAACAGTAAATTCATTCGAGAGCGCGTCGTTCGGCGGCGGACGGATCGTAGGAACGAATGACGGAACAAGTTCGGAGGTGTACTATTTCCTGACGGATCATCTGGGCAGTACGCGCGTAGTAGCAAAGGTAACGCCAACAAGACGCGAAGACCTCGACCGCAAGGATTACTATCCCTTCGGCAAGGCGTGGGAACAGCCCGATATGCCGACATCGGACAACCGATACACGTTTTCGGGAAAGGAAATTCAGCAGACATACTCTTCCTCGGCACACTATCTCGATTTCAGCGCAAGGTTCTACGATCCCGAAGGGGTAACGTTCTTGCAGCAGGATCCGTTGTTGGAGAAGTATTTCCGTATCGGAGCATACAACTACTGCGCGGGCAATCCCATACGGTTCAGTGACAAGAAAGGACAATCGATAAAAGATGCAGCCGTAGGATATGCTATTGGTTTTGTTACAAATATCATTCCGGGTACAACTGGACTACGAGACAGCTATACTCCAACCGATCCTGTAGATTACAACAATGCTTTGCAAACATCAGATATATTGGCGGGTATTACAGGTAATAAGTTATCGGAGTCTGGGGAAGGGTTGATGGCTACAGGAATGGCTGTAGGATCGTTAGCCGCTGGTACGACAATGGCAACGGCAGGTGCATCCGCAGAAGTTACAGTTCCTCTTGCAACAATCGGAGAAGGCGTTGCATTAACAGGATTAGGGATGAAAGCCCTCGGAATTACGTTGATGGGGAATGCCGCTAATAATGCATCACAAGGATATAATAGAGGTAAAGCAAAAATTGAGTCTTCAAAAGAAAAACAATATAAAAGAATAAGCCCTAATCAAATGAAGAAAATGCAAGAAAATGGATTTGAACCGCACGGATATAAACCCAAACAGGGCAACGGGCAAAAAATTGATTATTACAAAGATCAACAGGGAAATATATATTATAGTACTCCGGATGGAGCACATTTTGAGCCGACATACATGAATATACATGATTATCTAATACAATAATCGTATGAGTGTCAGTAAAGAAATATTCCAATGTTACCTCTGGATTGATACAGGGGAAGAGCATCCGGATACCATTACAAAGCAGACTCGAATAAAACCGTCTAAAATCTATATAAAAGGCGATAAAGGAAATTCCCGATTTTTCAATCAAAATGTTTGGGAACTGCATTCTGCTGAACATATCGATAGTAGCTATCGTATAAATCAATACAACGATGCTTTCGAAGATATTTTCAAAATATTGGATTCTTGCCAGTCGGAATTCTATTTTATTAAAGAAAAATATCATGGAATTCATATTCAACTGCGAGCCTTGACATACTATGTAGATCAACCTTGGCTGCAATTTGACCTATCCACCCGCGTAATTGAGAAATTATGTGATTATCACTGTTCGATAGATTATCAAATTACAGTTCAAGAGGATTCAAATAATATTATAAGCAGTGAAAAGTCGGAAGTAAATTCAGACACGAATTATAAATGTTTACTTTGGATTGATACGTTAAATGATAAACCGGACATTGTATCTGAAATTGTTGGCATAGAACCGTCAAGAAAACAGATCAAAGGAGCACATATGGGCGGAAAAAAACCGCCTGAAGCTATATGGAAAATAAATACATGGGAATTTGTTTCTCCTACCAGATATGCACAAAATCTTTGGCTCCTTCAAGAATCTTTCGAAGATGTTCTCAATATGATGGATAGGCGGGAGAAGGAGTTTATAGCTATTGCGAAAAAATATGATAACATTAATTTTCAACTGCAAAGTACGACTTATTTAACCCCTGTATCTTTCAAATTGGACACTGACGTGTTATACAAATTAAAAAAGTATCACGGTTACGTCTGTTTTTCAATATGGACCTGGATCAATTAAAATTCTTCATGTTATCATGCTATAGAGTGCAATTTATTGTTCTACGATATATTGATAAAATGACAATTTTCCAGACTGGAAATTTCACCCAATCGATTATTTCATGTTATTGAACTTGATTACATCTCGTTTTCGTCTTCGTTTTGCCGCTCCGTCCGACTCTGGTCGTTCTCCATCCAGATAGCCCGTTTTCGTTCATAGTCGAGGGCTTTCCACCAAGTGTTGCAGGCATCGAGGAACGCTTGTCCCTCGTCATCCGCCGGATAATTCGCCG
>CABSKZ010000491.1 GCA_902478395.1 uncultured Eubacteriales bacterium
GTGGACAATGCCTTAACTATCGCCGAAGAACGGCTCAATTTGTTTGCCCACATGGCGAACAGCGCTTGCGGACTGAGCTTATGGTGCTTTGGGATGAAAAAACAGCTGTACACCTGCACCTGCCCGGCTGAGAAGGAGTTCCGTTTATTTCTGGATTTAGGGCAGTGCCTCGACTATGCTATTGCTCATGGTCCCGAAAGCCATGCGCCCATTTTGATGAGCGACCCTATCGGTATGCTTTGGGTCGCTGAGTGCGTATGGCACGGCGATGATGCCAGCTATCTGGTAATATTGGGACCCGTGTTTGATGCCGCAGCTTCTTTGCAGACTCTTCAAAATTGCTTGCGCGGTATGAATCTGTCGGTGTCCTTGACCGCAACCATTATGGAAAAATTGGAACAGGTTCCGATTTTGCCTTTATCTACGCTGCATCAATATATCAAAATGCTGCATTGGGTTCTCTATGAGGAAACTCTGGATGTAGGGAGTATCCGTCTGCAAAATCGAAGCAACATAATTCCCGATAAGGAAGAGTCCCCCTACCCTTGGGATCCGGACCGTGCCCGCGTGGTGGAAGCACAAATCATGCAGCGAATCCGCGAGGGAGACATTTACTATCCGGATAATCGTAAAGGCATGGAACGTTTTGCTGATAAAGATGCCTATAATTTGGGCAATCCCCTGAGGGAAAACAAAGATACCGCGATTATTTTCACGGCGCTTTGTGCCCGTGCTGCCATGGATGGCGGGCTTTCCCCCCGCATTGCAAAACAGTTGGAGGTGCAGTACATCCGTGCTATTGAACAATGTACCGACGTAGGGCTGATTGAAGTCAACAGCGCAATGGTATCGGACTTCGTTCACCGCGTCCATGACTGCCGCATGAATCCGGCTCTATCCGATGCTGTTCAGGAGATTTGTGCCTATGTGCATAGCCATCTGACCGATGACATTTTGCTGGATGACATAGCCGCTGCGGTGGGTTACACTTCCTACTATCTGACAAAGAAATTTTACCGCGAGACGGGACAGCGGATGACAGATTACATCAATCACGCCAAAATACAATACGCCTGTGTTCAATTAACAGGAACAGACAAAACGCTGCAGCAAATCAGTGAGGAACTGCATTACAGTTCCCGCAGCTATTTTACCGCCGTATTCCGCAAGGTAATAGGATGCAGCCCCACGGAGTACCGCAATAACGGAGGAAACAAACCATGACCTTGACCAGCCATACAGATTTTGCCTCTTTTCTGGAGGCGGTACAGCAATGCCGTGGGGAGGTACTGTTTTGTACCCGGGAAGGCGACAAGCTGAATCTGAAATCCACCCTGTCCAAATATCTGTTCGCCGCGTTAGCCGGGAATGAGGAACTGCTGAGAAAGGGAAAAATCGTCTGCCAGTTTCCGCAGGACGAGGAAAAATTGACACACATCCTTTCCGCCTCGATGTAAAAGCAAACAGAGAATAAATGCAGCACCGCACAATTCCCGCCTTACGGCTCAAGCAGCGCTTCGGCGCTTAGAATTATGCAGTATTGCCAAAAAAATGGCGTTTGCGTATTTTGTTTGGCTTTTTTACCAAAGAAAGTCGAATTAGTATACGTAAACGCCATTTATTTTGTTTTCTGCGCGGAAGCAGCACTTTATACTGTAGGGTATACAATACAGAAAGATGGGTGCTTCCTATGAATCTCTATGCCCTTTCCGTGAATCATCGTGCGAACCCTCTCGGCATCAACTCTGACGAGCAGCCCTATTTTGGTTGGAAACTGAAAAGTGAAAAGCCGAACACAATGCAAGCCGCATATCGCTTACGGATCTATGCAGACGATACGGTTTGCTTCGACAGTGGGCGGGTGGAAACAGCATGCAACGCTTTTGTTTGCGGTCCCGATCTTCTGCAACCGCAAACATTCTACCGCTGGGCAGTGACTGTATGGGATAATCATGGCGAAAACACCACCGCCGAAAGCAGCTTTGAAACCTCGCTGTCTTCCAAGGAATGGAAAGCCGATTGGATGCGCACACCCCGCGCCTATGTGCAGCGCAAAAAAGGGTTCGGCACACAGCCGCCGGCCACGCTGTTTCGTCGCGCGTTTACTCTTAGCGCTGCACCCCGCCGTGCGCGGCTATATGCCACCTGCCTTGGAGTTTACCGCCTGACCGTAAACGGAAAACGCCCCGATATGCGGGAGTTTGCCCCGGAACACACATCTTACAAGGGTTTGT
>CABSKZ010000492.1 GCA_902478395.1 uncultured Eubacteriales bacterium
TTGCTCTCCCCAGTGGGAACAAGTGAAAGGACTTTTCAAATTCTCAAATTTTTTCCCGTTTAGGGGGTGCGTTTGACCTCTCCCTGTGGGAATAAGTGAAAGACCTTCTTACTGTACCTTGAAAATTGAATAATAATCCGAGTGGGATATGACTGTGCCACGACCTTCCGAAAGAAGCGAGCACGGCGACGCCGCTTGACGGGGGCAGGGATAGAAAACGACATTCGGAAAAACGCAGCAGATATCGGATGGCACTATGATCCTCACGCCGATATCTGCCTTACATAGCCATAAAAAAGGAGGATTGAAGCGCTATGAAAAAATCGGAGCTCAAAGAGCTTTATCAGATGATGTTTCCGGAATATCCGGACATCGTGACCGTCCAGCAGCTTCGGGAAATGCTGGGCATCAGCCGTCAGCTTGCCTACGATCTCATCAACGATGGTGAATTGCAGGCAATCAAAATCGGCAACAGTTTCAAAATCCCGAAAGTCAGTGTGATTAACTTCGTGACTGAAGAGAAAAAGGAGGTGAAATCAAGTGCCTGAAATCCTGCGGCTTACCCCGTCCCAGCGCTCACGGTGCAACCGCCTGATAAAAAGGCTGTGCGCCAATTTCGATGACGGCAACTGTCTGCTGCTGGACGACGGCGAATCCTGCATCTGCCCGCAGACCATATCTTATTCGCTGCTATGCAGGTATTTCCGGAATGCGGTTTTACCAGCCGAAAAGGAGCTGTATGCGGACATTTTCAAGCAGCGTACTTATCACTGCGCCGAGTGCGGAGCGGCTTTTGTGCCGAACTCCAACCGGCAGAAATACTGCCCGTCGTGCAGCAAAAAGGTGCACCGCAGGCAGAAAAACGAGAGCGCAAGAAAGCGCAAAGCGGACAATTAGGGGTGTGAAAACACCCAGTTTACAAGGGCTTTTTGACGCCGGATCGGGGTACATAAAGGAATCATACCAACTCCCTCGATTTCAGCGTTCTAACTGTCCGAAAAACAAAAATGAAAGGAATGTACTTATGAAAAGAAAATTAGTGACCGTGGACGCAGAAACTCTGCTGGCCACACCGATGAGTAAGACCATGTTCATTGTCGATGGGCTGATCCCGCAGGGCGTGAATGTCCTGAGCGGAGCCGCCAAAATCGGCAAAAGCTGGCTGATGCTGTGGCTTGGCTTGCAGGTATCGCAGGGGTTCTCTGTTTGGGGAATCCCGACCATGCACTGCGACGTGCTGTATCTCTGCTTGGAGGATACACAAAGACGAATTAAAGACCGGCTTTTCGATTTGACCAATGATCCGCCCCGCAGTTTCCATTTATCCGTGACCTGCGGCTTGATCGGGAACGGGCTGGAGGAAGAAATTATCAACTTCTTGGAGGACTTCCCGAAAACAAAGCTGGTGGTCATCGCCACGCTCCAAAAGGTGCGGGATTCCAAGGGAAGCGCCGGGAAAACGGGAATGTACGGCAACGATTACGATGACATTTCCTCCATTAAGCGGATCGCAGACGAGCACGATATTTCCATTATTCTCGTACACCATCTGCGAAAGTTGAAGGACGGGGACGATCCGTTCAACGAGGTGTCCGGCTCTACCGGTATTACCGGGGCGGCGGACACCAACTATGTGCTCAAGCGCAAGCGAAGCAGTCGGGATGCCACGCTTCTTGCCTGCGGGCGGGATGTGGAATATCAGGAGCTGACCCTGCGGTTTCAAGACCTGAAATGGGAACTTGTTGAGCGCAAAAACACAGAGGAAATCCATAAGGCGGAGATTCCGCAGTTCCTTTTTCGGGTTGTGGAATTTATGAAAAATCGCACCGAATGGGTGGGAACCGCCACCGAGTTGATTGCAGATATGGCGGAGACGGAAACCACGCCCAATGTGGTAACCAAGTACTTAGGGCAGTTTTACTATGAGGTGCTGGAGCCCGCTGGAATCGAGTACCGTACCAAGCGGACGGGACAAAGCAGGCTGATTAAGTTTATACGGCATGACGGCGATGACGCAAATGACTGGAATATCACGGTATAGCGAAATGCCCGTCACAGCCGTCATTGCTGTCATAAACAAATAAAAGGATTGAGGTTTTATGAGAAGTAAAACACTTGGAATCAACGTAAGAGTAACATCCGCCGAGAAGGAGAAACTCAGCGAAAACGCATTCTATTGCGGACTTTCTCTATCGGAATACCTGAGAAGGCTGGGGCTTGGAAAA
>CABSKZ010000493.1 GCA_902478395.1 uncultured Eubacteriales bacterium
GTGTGGAAAATGCCGCCCGCGTGTTGGCGGACAGCGGATATTCCACTGAACAGATATCCATTATCACAAACAAAGACATTACCGCAGGCACGCCGCAAAACGCAGCGGAAGCTACTGACGGCACCTCACCGGTTGGCGGCGTTATGGGGACGGCAGCGGGCCTGCTTCTTGGTCTCGGTATTTTTGCTGTGCCCGGACTGAGTTATCTCGCCGCTGCCGGACCCATCTCTGATATGATAGCAGGTGTGCAAACCGGAGGACTTGCCGCTTCCCTTGCCGGCTTTGGATTTTCCGACAACCATGCACAGGAATATATAGGTGAAATTGAAAAGGGCAATACCTTCTTTTCCATAGATGCCGGCGGCGAAGCGGATAAGGTCCGCCGCCTGCTGGAAACCTGCGGTGCATACCGGACAGACATCCAATAACCGGCAAAACAGAATGCGAAAGGGGCGGCCCACGGCGCCCCTTTTTCCTGTCATTTTTTACAGTGCATTTCTTCCACGTGGGAAAACAACAAAAACTCTGCCTTACGTTCAGTGCAACTTCTACAGGATTCCTTTCCAAACAAGCACCAGAAAGATGCAGGTTGCCAGTAACAACAGCGCAACCAGAGCTGTTCCGATTCTCTTGTGCTTATCCATCTTTCCTTCCGCCACATCCACCAGTTTTGTTCTGCGCAGTGCCGTTACGACGGGCTTATACAATAACAGCGTAATCGCTGTATTCAATCCGCCCTTTAACAGGTTGAAGGGCAGGAAAGCAGGAAACAACAGTTTTACAACGGCCTCTCTCGGATACTCCATATAAAGCGGGGTTATCAGGTAATTCCACAAAAGCATCACTGCTGTCATCAGGATGCAGCCCGCAATAAGGCCCGTCACAGCGCCCGACAGTTTTCTGTTGTTTTTATAAATCACTGCTGCCGTACACGCAAAGCTGCAGCTCGAAATGATGTTCATGACGAGACCAATCGGTCCGGTATCACTTACAGTAAGCATCTCGACGATTGAAACGACAAAAGAAATGACAAAGGACGTTAACGGCCCGAAAATAAAGCCGCCAATAGCGATGATGACATCTTTCGGATCATATTTGAGAAACAGGACGATGGGAATCCGCCCTACCGCCATGACAACATACGCGACTGCGCAAAGCATCGCGACCGCTGTAATTTTTCTGGTTCTTGTGTTCATATGAACGCCTCCTGAAAATAAAAATTAGCATCTGAAAAACGGCTGTCTTTCAGATGCTAAAAATACACAATATTATTCAGATGCTATAATATCTGCTATCCTAGCATATCTTCTTTCATCCAGACTATACTGTCGGTTTTGGAATCACACCAAATCCTGACTTGGACCAATGCCAAGTCCTGCGCAAAGCGCTCGCGGACTATACCGCCGATCGGGAATTTCACCCTGCCCTGAAGACATCCTTTATTCAAATGTTTATTGCTATTATATGCCTGCGCGGAAAAAAAGTCAATATAAAAGTCAAAAATTTATACGAACCGCCGCCTCATTCCAGCCCCGCGCCAAACAGCTTTCCGGAAATGGGTAACATAAACGATACCATTTCAAAAATCTTCCCGAACCTCTGTCAACTCCATCTGTGCACGTGAAGCACTCCGGTCACGTTCCATTATCCCCCGTACCTAGCCATGCTGAAACAATCATCTGTTATGGGCCAGCGGCAACAGCCCTATGGGCAAATTTCTTCCCACTTTGCATAAAGGGCGAGCAGTATCTCATTCAACCTGTCGAGTTTTTCTGTCAATTCAGCCGCTTGAACATAATCCGTCGCGCACTCCGGAAGCGCGAGCTGCGCTTTACAGGCTTCAATTTGTTCCTCTGTGTGCGCGATTTCCTCTTCCGTCTTTTTAAGCAGATTTTTCCGTTTCCGCTCCTCTGCCTCCAGCTGTTTCTGCCGCTGATAGTCATTTTTTCCGGAGCATTTTTCTTCTTTCCGTTCCGCCTGCGGCAGCTTGTGTTTTTCCAGAAAATAGTCATAATTTCCAAGATAGTTTTCCAGTCCGCTTTTAGTCATATAACAAACCCTGCTTGCCAGTTTATTGACAAAATACCGGTCATGCGAAATTACCAGAAGCGTACCCTCATACCCCAGAAGCGCCTCCTCCAGCATTTCGCGCGAAGAAATATCCAAATGGTTGGTCGGTTCGTCCAGCAGTAAAAAATTCGCGCCGGAAAGCATGAGCTTCA
>CABSKZ010000494.1 GCA_902478395.1 uncultured Eubacteriales bacterium
CCCCTAGAAAAGGGCGCGATTTGGGTGTGGAGCTGGAGATTACCTTTGAGGAAGCCGCATTCGGTTGTGAAAAAGAAATCAATCTGTATAGGACGGAATTCTGCCCAGATTGCGACGGCAGCGGTGCAAAAAAAGGCAGCAGCGTAGAAACCTGCCATACTTGTCATGGCACGGGACAGGTGCAGACAACGCAGCGGACGATACTTGGAAATATGTCAACTGTGACGACTTGCAGCACATGTGGCGGCAAGGGAAAGATTATCAAGGAACCCTGCCCGAAATGTGCTGGCAAGGGAAAAGTGAAAAAAGCCAAGAAGATAAAAGTGAAAATTCCTGCCGGAATCGATAACGGACAGAGCATTTCTCTGCAGGGACAGGGAGATGTGGGCGATAAGGGCGCTATAAACGGCGATTTGTTTGTTACAGTTCATGTAAAACCACATGAGCTGTTTCAGAGAAATGGATTTGACGTTACCTGCGAGGTTCCAATAACATTTGTGCAGGCCGCTTTAGGAGCGGAACTGGAGGTTCCGACGCTTGATGGAAAAGTGAAGTATACCATTGCGGAGGGAACACAGACGGGAACCGTATTCCGGTTGAAGGGAAAAGGAATTCCACAGCTTCGACGCAGCGGACGTGGTGACCAGTACGTAAAAGTGAACGTCGAGGTACCGAAGCATCTCACCGCAAAGCAGAAATCTTTATTAAAAGAGTTTGCGGGACTTGATAAGGGAAGCAACCACGCAAAGCAGAAGGGTTTCTTTGACAAGATGCGCGACGCGATGGGAAATGATTAATTGAATAAAGGGCGTTGAAGGCCCGGGTGTGGGCGGCTGTAACAGGCCGCCTATTGCCGTATCTGAGAAAGAATTGAGGGTTGCCATGCTATTTATTTATAATGAAAGCACCGATCCGTATTATAACCTCGCGTGCGAAGAATATTTAATAAAAAACAGCAACGAAGATATCTTTATGCTGTGGCGCAATGACAATACCATTGTAGTGGGTAAAAATCAGAATACGCTTGGAGAAATCAATCTTGATTATGTCGAGCAGCACGGTATCCGGGTGGTTCGCAGGCTGTCTGGCGGCGGCGCTGTATTTCACGATTTGGGAAATATCAATTTTACGTTTATTGAAAATGGAGGAAGTGCGTTCAGCGATTATGCAAGGTTCACGAAGCCAATTATTGATTTTCTAAGGAGTCTCGGGATAGATGCTGGATTAAAAGGGCGGAATGACCTTGTAATTGGTGAACAAAAGATTTCGGGCAATGCGCAGTATTTGTATCGGGACCGGATTCTTCACCACGGTACGCTGCTCTACAGCGCGGAACAAAGCCGTCTTGCAGATGCGTTAAAAGTGTCGGAGGATAAAATTCAATCGAAGGGGATCCGCTCCGTCAGGAGTCGTGTTACCAACATTAGCGACCATTTGGAGCAGCCAATGCCTGTTGAAATGTTTCTTGCAAAATTGATGGAATTTATGACTAAAAATAATCCGGAATACAAAAGCTATAACCTGGACAGTGTGAAACAGGAGATAGAAACGCTTGCGGAGGGAAAATACCGGACATGGGAATGGAATTTCGGATATTCGCCGAAATACACATATACCAAAAAGAAACGTTATGCATGCGGTGGTGTGGAGGTACAGCTGAATGTAATGGATGACGGCATTATTGAAGCAGCCAAAATTTACGGCGATTTTTTCTCAGAATATCCAGTCAGCGAGCTGGAATCGATGTTGTGCGGAAAACAACATCATAAACAGCTGCTCGGTGAATTTCTAAAAACAGTTGATGTTGGCAGGTATATCTCCGGCATCAATGGTGAAGAATTTTTACAACTACTATTTTAAGGAGTGACAGATTTGGACGGTTTGACCTATGAGACAAAAAATGGATGGACAGATGATAGATTAAACAATCAAGCAGAAATTTTTTCGTTTTGCGAAGATTACAAAAAATATTTGGACGCCGCAAAAACGGAACGGCTGGCCTGTGACGAAGCGGTGCGGATGGCGCGGGAGAATGGTTTTTGTGACATCAGCGAGAAGCAGGCGCTCAAAGCGGGGGACAGGGTATATTTTGTCAACAGGGCTAAAAGTGTTTATCTTGCTGTTATTGGGGAAGAAGACATTCAAAACGGCATCAATTTTGTGATTGCTCATATCGACTCCCCACGCCTTGACCTGAAACAGAATCCACTGTATGAAGACAG
>CABSKZ010000495.1 GCA_902478395.1 uncultured Eubacteriales bacterium
CATTAAAACTGCTCCGTTCTGCCGTCCGCAAGCTGCGGCAAGGCTGCTATTCCCGGTTTTCCAAATTTTTCACCAGCTCGTCGATGATTTTCTTCGTATCCTCGTTCTTTTCCATGCTGGCCTTAATGTTGTTGATGCCGTTTAAGATTGTCGCATGATTCCTGCCGCCCAGCTCCTTGCCGATTTTCGGGAGGCTCAGGTTGGTAAATTCGCGAATCAGGTACATCGCGATGTGCCGTGCATAGGAAATTTCCTGCGTCCGTTTGGACGAGAGAATTTCGTCCGAGGTGATATTGAAATAGTTTGCGACGATGCTCAAAATATATTCCGTATTGATATGCGGGTCGTCCGATTTATTTAAAAATTCCTTAATCGCCTCGTCCGCAAGCTCCATGGTGATTGGGCGCCCCATCAGCACGTTATAGGCGGTCAGGCGCTTGAGCACGCCCTCCAGATTCCGGATATTCGATTTCAGGTTTTCTGCTATGTAAAACAGAATGTTGTCCGGCACCTCGAAGTTTTCCTCGCTGGCCTTCTTCTTCAGAATCGCCACGCGGGTTTCCAAATCCGGCGGCTTAATGTCCACAATCAGCCCCCATTCGAACCGCGTGCGCATCCGCTCCTCCAGCTCCTTAATTTCCTTTGGCGGCCGGTCGGAGGTGATGATAATCTGCTTATCCGATTCGTGCAGCGTATTAAACGTGTGGAAAAACTCAATCTGCGTCTGGTCCTTGTTGGAAATAAACTGGATGTCGTCGATAATCAGCACGTCACAGGTCCGGTATTTGTTGCGGAAATCAATCGGACTCTTTTTGTCCATGATTGTCTGGATAAACTCGTTCGTGAACTTTTCGCTCGTTACATAAAGAATGTTCGCATCCGGCCGGTCCTTTTTTATCTGATTGCCCACAGCTTGCACAAGATGGGTCTTGCCCAGCCCCGCGCCCCCGTACAGGAACAAGGGGTTAAATGCCTTTGCGGGGCGCTCGGAAACCGCGACGGAGGCCGCGTGCGCGAGGCGGTTGGAGTCTCCCACCACAAAGGAGTCGAAGGTATAGCGTGGGTTCAAAGAGGTCGCGTCGTCATCGCTCCGCTCGAAGGAAACCGTATATTCCAGGCTGGGCGGCGTCGGCTCGTTATAGTCGAGCAGCACGACGCTGTAGAACTGGTCGGCGACAAGATTAATCGCCTCCTTAATACTTTCCAGATGCATGGATTTCACGATTTCATAGTGAACCTCCGTCGGCACTTTCAAATAAATGGCGTCGCCCGCGATGCCGATTGGCTGGAGTGGTTCAATCCAGTGCTCGTATGCGGACTGGCTGACGTTTTCCATTTCCTTGAGTACCTTTAACGCTTGGTACCAGATAGACGATAGCTGTGCTTTCATGTATCGAAACTCCTCTGCTTATTTTATCCGATGCTCCGCTGCGGGGAGGCGCGGCGAAGCCCCAGACCAATTTCCGCACGGCTTCTATGCGGATTTCAGGTCCCGGACAGTGGTCGGTTCCCCGTTGTCAGAAATAGTTGCATAGGCATGAAAATTCCCCGCTGCGGATGCTTGCCCGGCCTGCTTATCCACGATCCGTTCCTTTGCGGCGGCACAAACATCTATAGGCGGCGGAATCTGCCTGCATTTTTCAGCGGCGGCTTACAATCTCCCCCCGCTGAAAGGTTGAAGGGCGGGGCAAAGCCCCTCATTGAAATAGCTGTTCCGGTCTTTGTTAGACAAATAATTATTATAGCACAATCGCAGTCAGGAATCAATCTATCCTGGCGTATTTTTTGACGAATTTTTGGAGAAACGCTACAAAAGCCGCTTTTTCATCGTGCGGTGCGGGCAGAATTCGTCCAGGTGTTCTTTTCCGAACGGTTCGTAGCCCAATGTTTCATAAAATCCCATTGCGCGCACCTGCGCGTCGAGCGAGAGCTCCTTCGCGCCCAAAGTCCTCGCCAGAATTTCGAGCTTTTCCACCACGGCTTTTCCGGCATGCTTTCCGCGGCAGATTTTCCGCACCGCCACGCGCCCGATGGCATAGCCTTCGCCCTCGGCAGGGTAGAGCCGTCCGGTCGCGACAGCCTGCGTGCCCTCATATAAAACAATGTGGTAGGCCGTTCGGTCTGTTTCATCAAATTCGTTTTGAAAGCCCTGCTCCTCAACAAAAACCTCCGTGCGGATTGCGGCGGCATCTTCCATTTTGTCAAGGCCCTGTTTCATCC
>CABSKZ010000496.1 GCA_902478395.1 uncultured Eubacteriales bacterium
CGCGAATAGGACAGCACATCGCTGAGATAGGACGTCACATCGTACAGGCTCATCACGCCTTTCGCCAGTTTCATGAAAATGTTCTTTTCCTGACGGCCCTGTGTTAGTATCAATCCAGCCGCGCCACCTATAGCCAGATATTTTCCAATCTGCGGCGCCACAAAGAGCAACACCAGCCCAATTAGAAACACATACCAGAGGCCGACGTCAAACACCGCATCCAGCCAGTGTCCGTCCCGTATCATCATGTACGCCCGGACCGCCATACCCGTAAACAGCTGTACCGCGCCGAAAACAAATGACCACAAAAGCAGCGTCATCGGATCATTGATTGGATTGAACCAAACTGGCTGGAACAACGGTACGGAGGCAAACAAGTCGCCGAACCACCCGCCAAACATGATTCCCCAGAAGGTGGTGGAAATGCCGCCTAAAAACAGCAGCTTCATCAGTTTGTCCATCATACCTTCCGGCTTATACCGCCAAAGCATGAAACCGGTCAGGAGCGACAGGACGATACCGTAGCCAGCGTCGCTCAGCATCAGGCCGAAGAAAACAAAGTAAAACACCGCCATTGTCGGGTTCGGATCCACCTCGTAGGATCTTGGCAGGCTGTAAAGTTCCGTTACCATCTCGAACGGCTGAACCAGCTTGTTGTTTTGCAGCAGGATGGGATATTCCTCCCCTTCCTCCGGCGGGGAAATTTCTACAACAATATTACCATAATGCTCTGTCAAAAATTTTTCCAGCGTATCACATGCCCGCGCCGGCAGCCACCCCCGCAGCAAAAAGCTGCTTTCCGTTTCCAGCAGGGAGCCTACCGCCATGGTTTTTTCCTTCTGGTCTGCCAGATAGTCCGCTAGGATTTTGATCGCCGGAAGCGAATCCACCATCGAATTGATGTCTTTTTCCGTATGCTCCGCCCGGTCCGCCAGTTCCTTTTTTCTGCGCGACAGTGCGGTTATCCTTTCAGATGCCGTTCCCTTTCCGTCTTCAAAAAAGATTCTGCTGAAGCCCTTTTCCTCAAGGATACGGTTTAACGCCTCCAAATCGTCCGCATGACAGATTACGTTCAGATATATGTTAATATCATCCATTGCGAGAACCACTATCTCCGCAGCGAGTCCCTCTTTGCGGACCTCTTCTTTCAGTTCTTCGCCGTTAAACAGCGCCGGGATGCTGCCCTGCATGACCACTGTGCGCTTGGTGCCCTCCAGGTCCAGTGGGATATCTAGCCGCTCAAAAGGGTGAAGCTGTTCAATTCTATGGTCAATATGGTTCTGTTCCTTCCGGATTTGCTCCAGCTCATCCTCATAATGGCAAACGGTATCAATCATCTGGAAAATTGTTTTTTTCTGCGCAACCGTTTCCTGATATTGCCGCCGCGTAACCGCCTTCTTGCCCCCAAACAGAGGCTTTTTCTCCACGCTGTACCGGCTGAGGGCTTCTATCGCAGTTTTTGCCCGGTATAACCGGTCTTCTATGGAATTGAGTTCTCCCACGACCGACGGCCTTCCCGCCATATCCTGATAGGGCTCTAATTCCTCCGCAGAAAAGTCCTCTATCTGTACCACGCCCGCGCCGAGCAGGTTTTCCATCACCGCCGCGCGGTCGCTGTTCATTCCGGCAATGAAAATTTTATTCATCGGAACGATAGCCATTGGTTTCCCTCCTTTACTGACGAATATCCGCCGCTATTCGCTTAAACGGTTGATGACCAACTTCACCGCCTTGTCCATTACAGCACCGGCGCTATTGCGGATTACCGCCGTATTGCGCCGTGCCTCCGAGACAATTTCGCCGCATTCTCCCGTGGCTCCATCCGCACCTGCCGCAATAATCCGTTCCACCTCCGCCTCCGTCTGTTCCTCCTGATCGCTTAACAAACGGTATGCGCGGTCGGACGCATCCTTTAAAATCTGCTTGGACTTCTGCTGCGCCTCACGGATCATCTCATCCGCGCGATTTTCTTCCTGCTTAATCGCTGTAATTATTTCCAGGGACATTGTGCTCACTCCTTTATTGCTCACGGTTTATTAACGAACCGTAAAATACTTCATTCGATGTGCCGTTTAATAAGAAAAATCGTCCGGACGCCGGCCGCTTCTTCCAAAGTAGTACAAAATCGCGTCAACCGTCCGGCGGGAGGCAAACCCGTCGCCATACGGATTCACGGCTTTTGACATTCTATCGTATTCGTTCTTGTCG
>CABSKZ010000497.1 GCA_902478395.1 uncultured Eubacteriales bacterium
GAATCCCCCCGGACAAGACGTTTTCTGCACCCAATATTCCCGCCGCAGAAGACGCAAGCGCACTTGTCACCGTCTTGTCATTGATAAGGGGAGGGAAACGAAACCGATAGGAAAAATCATAGTCTGCCCCGTAAGCCAATGTGAAATGCTTTGCCAGATTTTCCATCATCTGAGGCAATTTTTCGCGTAAAGCTTTGTCATATGCGCGCACCGTACCCCTGAGGTGAACGCTGTCAGGAATAATATTAAAAAAAGAACCGCCATTTATCGCGCAGACAGAAATTACCTTCGGTTCGAACGGCGAAGCAAATCGCGCAGAGAGCGTGTCGAAGGCAGATACAATCTGACAGGCAACGGATATTGGGTCCACGCATTCGTTGGGGTGCGCACCATGTCCGCCGCGGCCTTTGATAATAAGGTCAAAATCATCTGGTGCAGCCATCATCGGCCCTGTTTTTACGCGGATTTTTCCACAGGGCACATCATTCATAATATGCAGCCCTACTGCCGCGTCAACAGTGGGGTTTTCAAGTACACCCGCTTCAATCATCGGCTGTGCGCCGCCTTCCGCTTCCTCACCGGGTTGAAACACCAGCTTGACATTGCAAGAAAGATGCTCCCTGAACTGCGTTAGAATAGCCGCAGTCCCCAGCAGGACTGCAATATGTCCGTCGTGCCCACAGGCATGCATTATGCCGGGCGTTTCTGAAGCGTAGGGTAGATTCCTTGCTTCTGTCACAGGCAGAGCATCTATGTCTGCCCGAAGCAGCAAGGTTTTCCGGCAGGCGGTGTCCGGTGCGATCAGTCCCACAACGCCGGTGCCGGCGACTTCGGAGCGGTACGGAATGCCGAGTTTTTCCAGATAGCGGCAGATATATGCTGCGGTTTCGTATTCCTGGAAAGACAGCTCCGGCCTTCGGTGAAGTTCCCTCCTAATAGAAACAATTTCGTTGAAAAGGCTGTCTGCAGCCTGTTTTATCATTTCTGTCAGTTCCATGCACAAAACTCCTTAATAGATACGGAATACGCCGGAAACCTTACCTAAAATAGTGACCTCGTTCACGATAATCGGGTCCATTTCGTCGTTTTCCGGTTGGAGACGGAAATATCCGTTTTCCTTATAAAAGGTTTTGACAGTAGCGGAATCGTCCACCAGCGCGACAACCATTTCACCGTTGCGAGCAGTTTCCTGCTGTGTCACAATGACATAATCGCCGTCTAATATCCCCGCGTTAATCATACTTTCACCTTTCACCTTGAGCATGAAAACACTCTTGTTTTTTGCAAAAAGCATTGGCAGCGGAAACGTTTCGGTGACATTTTCCTGTGCAAGAATTGGCGAACCAGCCGCCACAGTTCCAATGACCGGTACAGACAGAAATTCGTCAATCGGCTCCGCCAGCCGTTCCGCATCGGTTTCAACAAGGCGCAGCGCGCGGGTTTTTGAGCCATCCTTTACTAGCTGGCCTTTGGATTCCAATTTTTTGATATAGGCATGAACGGTGGAGGGGGAAGACAGCCCAACCGCTGTGCAGATTTCCCGTACAGAAGGTGGGTAGCCCTTTTCCTCCACTTGCTTATGAATAAATTCTAAAATTTGCTGTTCCCGGTTTTCTCGTTTTGCCATAGCGTTTCCTCCCAAATACGTTCATTACCTGCATTATAGCATATATGAAAATAAAAATCAAACATTTGTTCTAATTTTTTCTAAAAAGTATTGACATCGTACAAATGTTCTGTTACAATATAGCCATAAATCGAACATGTGTTTGTGAAAGGGCTGGTATTTATGAAAAGACGATATAAGAAAAATCAATTTAGGGAAAAAGCGAAAAAACAGAGGAGAACCCTTGCCGTAGCCCTAATTTTTTCATTTCTTGCGTTGGGCGGGCTTTCGGCATTCGTCTTAGCGGACGACGGCGTTGATAAGGTTACCGTTACGGCGGACAGCGGCGACACACTCTGGGACATCTGCGAGCAGTATAAGCCGGACAACATGGACTTGCGTGATTTCATCGCGAAGGTAAAATATAAAAATCATATCCGGGATTCTGCACTTTCCATCGGACAGGAAATTATTATTCCGTTGCGGTAGAAACATTAAAAAATCAGAAATTCTCTCTTCCTTTTTTCAGCGTTTTGTGGTATGATAAACGCAAAGCGTTTATTATACGCCTCCGGCG
>CABSKZ010000498.1 GCA_902478395.1 uncultured Eubacteriales bacterium
TTTTGATGATACACCTGTTGGCAGTCTTCCTGATGATGGGCATTGGGGGAGGGATAACGGCATTACAGATAAAGGCGCCAATGTGCGTGATAAAACGACGGGGGAAGAGCTGCATTACTTTGGAGTAGCTCAGTCTCTGGAAGATGAGAATAACCGTGCGCTTAGGATTTTTAAGAAAGGCGGCGTTCTCGTCAATGGAGATGGAGTCTGCACAACGGGACAGTACAGACAAATTGTTTACGGATATTTTGAAGGGCCGACAGAAGGAAAGCTGATTATCGAATACAAGTTTTATAACCCGAGCGACAATATTATTCCGAATTCGAATCCGGCTGTGGACACCATGTCGCCTTGGCTGACATCCGCAAGCAACAACACGATTGGTGCGCAGTTTATCCGTACATCGCATTTATATGAAAGCGATACAACATACAAAATAGGCACAGGCGGCTTTTCGGCGAACTATGGGCAGTGGTATGAGGCGGCCTATGATGCAACAGTATTTCCTGCGGCAAAAATGGGCTCTAAGACGGACTATTATGTTTATGACCCGTTAGCAGATACCACACAGCTTGCGCGAGATGTTGAGACGCAGAAGGACAAAAACGGAGTTCCAACCGGAACCTATATTCAAAACATAATGTTCGGATTTGCGGGAGAGGCACATAAGGCTGGCGAACTTTGGTATGATGACGTGAAAGTGTTTGCAGACCCGACATCAGTTTATTTAAACAATATTGTACCACAGACGTTTGGAGCGACTGCCTCGGGAGAGGTGAATTTTGATTTAACCATACCGACGGAATCAAACGGATATCCAATTAAAGTTTATTCTTCCAATCCCGACAGAATCAGTGCAGCAGGCGTTATTACAAAACCAGCTCAAGGAGAAGCGCCTGCCCCCGTAACTTTATATGTTGTTGCGGAAAAAGACGGTTATCGCAGGGCAAAGGAAATCGTTCTGAACGTAATGCCCAGAACCGACGCCGATGAGATTCTTGATCAACTGGATATCAATGAAATTGTAGGAGCAAACCAGTCGCCTGACGCGGTACAATTCAATTTTGAACTGCCGATGGACAAGGATGGCTACGCCATAAGCTGGAGTTCTTCCAACACGGACGCTATTCGAGTTGAAGGCGGGAAAGCGCTGGTCATTCGTGGAAATGAAGCAAAAACCGTAAATCTGTCGGCAGCTATTGCCATTGATGGCGTAACAATAACCAAGCCATTCACATTGGAGATTGAACCAGCGTCAGCGGCAGATGTGGACATTGATATTGACCAAATCGTCGGACAGGACAGAAATCAGGTTAAAGAAGACTTTGAATTGCCGTTACATACGGGTTCTGGCCAGGAAATTATCTGGTCCTCCTCCAATAGTGAGGTCTTGTTCATCAGTGGAAACAAAGCGCTGGTACTGAGCAAAACTGAGCCGCAGGAAGTGAAACTGAATGCGAGTATTGCCCTGACAGATTACTATTACATTTCCTCGTATGACTTGAAAGTTGCCGGCGTACCGGAGGCTTATCAGACCTTATATACTGAGGATTTCCAGTCTGTTCCGGAGGGGGGGCTGCCGGAAACGCTTTTGCCGGACGGAAAAACAAAGGCTTGGCGAAATGACGTAACCCTGCCTTTAGATGACGATGAAACCAACGGATATTTCCATTCGGTTATCGACGAAGCGCATGTAAACGATGCCGCCGATGCCGCTGGTGGTGATTGGGTTGTAGGGAGACTGGAGAATCCGGTTGCTGGAAATAAGGTTCTCCGTGCAGGAAATTTGAATATCGGCGGTGGTATTCACGGAGTGGTACATTTTATTTTCGATGCTCCCGAAAACACGGTTACCACCGTACAATATAAGTATTATGCTCCGTCAAATAAAGCACATGGAAACATCTGGTTCTGCTCTACGCTGGACGCGGGGATGCGGGATGACTTTATGAGAGCACAGACGAAAAACGGGCAGGTTGTTCTGCAGGGGGTTGCGCCTCATAATACGGTAAATGTTACAAGCGACAGCTGGCACACAGTAAAAATGACAATGAATACGATTAACCAGACATATGAGTGCTGGATGGACGCGGGGACGAATAATGAAAAATACTACACTGGAAAAATGAAAGATAACGGAACAAAAGCATCCAGAGTAGCCTTTGGGTATGCCAACACCTGT
>CABSKZ010000499.1 GCA_902478395.1 uncultured Eubacteriales bacterium
TATTTCACGTTTTATTGGTATAAGTGCAGTTTTTCATACAGATTCCGCAGACAGAACCGCGGCCAATCATTTGAAATTCCCGTTTCATAAAGTCGCTGCAGGACCTCGCATCGATTAGCCGATTCTCTGGCTTTTTCGGATCGAACAGCGCGCCGGAAAGCGCCATAGCCGGGCAGCTTTTCACACATGCCATGCAATTTAAGCAGGCTCCCGCCTCTAAAACTGGGCGGTAACCCGCGCTTAAATCCGCATCTGTCAGCACCGTGCCAAGCCGGACGCGCGCGCCGTATTTTGCAGAAAGAAACAGTGCATTGCGGCCAACAAACCCCAGCCCCGCCAGCACCGCCGCTTTTTTGTGGGAATACAGGCCGCGGTATTCCCGCCCGAGGCTCTGTGACGCAGGGACGCAGACATACCGCGCGCCCACATTGTCCAGCAGCAGGCCAATCCGCAGAGTAATGTGGTCAATCAGGGCATTCACCGTCCGGTAATGGTGAAAATAAGTATAGGTCGGGCGGTCGGAAATTTCATCTACAACCGCATCGGACAGCTTCACCACAATGCTGACCGCGTTATCCAGCCCTGGAAACCCCTCAGCACCCTCCACTTGGGAGAAGCCCACTTCCGCCGCGCCCAGCGAACGTGCCAGTTCTTCAATTTTATGAATCATGCAGCATTTCCTCCGCCTGTTTTCTCGTCGTATCTGTCCCCGTGTCCCCGCCGATGATACGCGCCAGTTCTTCAACGCGCCCCGAATGCTCCAGCTGTGCGACCGACGCGCTGGTTTTTTCTCCCACAGCCTGCTTGCTGATGAGGAAATGACTGTCCGCCATAGCAGCAATCTGTGCGAGGTGTGTTACGCAAATCACCTGTTTGACGCGGGAAAGCTCCTTCAGCTTCGCGCCGATTTTTTGGGCTGCGCGGCCGCTGACGCCTGTATCGATTTCGTCAAATATTAAGTTTCCGACCGCGTCGCTCGCAGCCAGAATACTTTTAATAGCCAGCATGATGCGGGAAAGCTCGCCGCCGGAAACGATTTTGACCATCGGCTTGAGCGGTTCTCCGCGGTTCGTGGACATTAGAAATTCCACCTTGTCTGCTCCGTTCCCGTTCAATTCACACGGTTCCACCGAAACGGCAAAGGATGCGCCTGGCATGTCTAGAAACGCAAGTGTTTCATCAATTTGCTGTTTTACCGTTTCCGCAGTTTTTATGCGGATGCCATGAAGGACCTTCGCCGCCGCTTCCGCCTGGGAACGGAGCTTCTCCAGTTCCTTTGACAGCTGTTTGATGCGCTCGTCTGCGGTGGAGATTCCCTCATATTCCCGTTCAATTTTTTCCAGATGCGAAAGCGCCGCCTCCACGCTGCCGCCGTATTTCCTCTTCATGTGATAGATGGCGTCCAGCCGTTCTTCGACTTCCTCCAGCGCCTCCCCGTCCAGATTCAGGTTGTCAAGATGGGCGTTAATTTGCCGCGTGGTTTCTTCCACCGCGGCGAGCACCTCTGCAAGAGTGGCGGCCGCCGGCTCAAAGCTCCCGTCGATTGCCGCAGCCTGGGCCATGCAGTCGGAAGCGGCGGCGAGGTAATTATAGGCACATTCGCCGTCTACATTGTCATAGAGCGCATCTGTGGCCTGTCCGCAGGAGGCGATGAGCCTCTTCGCGTTTGCGAGAATATTGCGTTTTCCCCGCAGCTCCTCTTCCTCGCCTTCCGTCAGGTTTGCCGCACGCAGTTCCTGAATTTCATAGGACAGCAAGTCGAGTTTCCGGAGTTTTTCCGCCTCGTCCATATTCAGCGCAGAAAGTTCCTGTTCCACCAAACGCATTTGGGAATACAGCCCACGGTATTGTTCCAGCGCATCTTTCATATTTTTTCCGGCAAACCGGTCCAGAAAACCGATATGCGCCGTGTGGTCCAGCAGAGACTGGTTGTCCTGCTGGCCGTGGATATTGACCAGCCACCCGCCTGCCGATTTCAGCACGTTCACCGGAACGAGCCTGCCATTGATGCGGCAGATGTTTCGCCCGTCCGCGTGCAGTTCGCGCGAAACCAAAACCGACCCGTCCTCTTCCGGTCCGACGCCGAGCGAGGCGAGTGCCTGCGCGGCACGCGGATGATTCACGTAGAACAGCCCCTGTACAGAAGCCGCCTTTTCCCCGTACCGGATGACATCGCGGCTG
>CABSKZ010000500.1 GCA_902478395.1 uncultured Eubacteriales bacterium
GGCCTCCGAGGTAACTGGCGATGAAAAATACAGAAAGGCGGCGCTTGCGCATACGGAAACGACGTCGAACCTTATTTTCCGCGAGGATGGCTCTACATATCATAAATATAATTTTGATGTTGAAACGGGAATGCCGCGAAACGGCTCAACCGCACAGGGCTATTCCGACCAATCCTGCTGGTCAAGAGGGCAGGCGTGGGGTGTTTACGGTTTTGCCCTGGCATATGCGCAAACCAAGCAAGTGAAATACCTGAACTGCTTCAAAAGAGCGGCGGACTACTTTATAAGCAAATTGCCGGAGGATACCATTCCGTATTGGGATTTTACCTTTACAGACGGGGATGAACCGAGGGATTCCTCCGCCGCTGTGATTGCCGCGTGCGGAATTTTAGAGGCCGCAGGCCTCGTTTCCAATGACGAGAAAATCGATTTCTATTTGGAAATCTGTGAAAAAATGACAAAATCGCTGCTGGATAAATATGTAATTGCGCCGGAGAGCGGCATAGACGGCTTGATATCCGGCGGCACCGCGTTTAAAGCACAGGGACAATACGACCAGGCCTTGATATTCGGCGATTATTTCTATATGGAATTGCTGACAAGACTGACTACGGACTGGAAAAAGTATTGGTAAGCGGCCCTGTTTACCGGCAGCCGGCCATTTAGGCGCAAACCGTTTTATGTATTGCGAATAGGAGGTTAAATAGTGAGCAGAATCCCGCAAAGGAAAAAAAGCATATCTGTTACGCTCATATTATCGTATATTGTTGTTCTCGCTTTCGCAATATCCATCATGATGGGGGTTTATGCCTATATCTATAACATTGTCAAAAAGCAATCTAAGGAATTGAATCAGGTGATGCTCGATAGGGTCACAGACCGTCTGGAAATCGTGTTTAATGATTTTATGAGTTTTGAAGCGATGGCAATGAGCGATAACAATATTTTAACGCTGATGCAGGCGGACAAAAACGCCGACATCGAATACGACATTAATATGCTGAGAAAAAACCTCAAAATGCAGCAGTCTGTAAACTCCAACATCGACGGATGGCTGATATATTTAAAAAGCATCGATTATGTTATTACAGATTCAGCCGTTCTGGACTCTTATTCCTACTATAAGATGGCTGTCGCCAAAGAGAAAAGCTATGAGAAGTGGAAGCAAGAGCTGTTTGACGGCGCGCTGGACAAATACAGCCGCATCACCATCAGCGATTACGACAATGGGCCGCGCGATTGCCTCGCGTTTGCAAGGAGCCTGCCCCTCAATGTCGCTGCGAACAAATCTGCCGTTATTATGGTCTATGCCTATTGTGACCAGTTTAAAATCAGCAACCATGTTGAAAATAATTTTGACGCGAACCATATGTGTTTTCAAATTTTGAATCATAACAATGCGGTACTGTTTGAGGATGGAAATACAGACCTGGCGGCGCGGTTTAACAGTGAAGATTTGCCCGAGGAAAACAGTTCAGTCAGCGATAAAAAGGTCGGCATCGTATCTTCGGTGCAGTCTAAGGTCGGAAAAATTAAGTACGTCATGTACACAACGATGGAACAGTACCAACAACGCTTTTTCATCGTGCGACTGCTGATGCTTTTCGGTATTTTCGCAATTATCGTTGGGGAAACGATTATCGCATTCATATTTTTCAAAAGAATTTACAACCCTATTTATGAAATTGTAACCTATTTTGACAGGAACTTCATAAAAGACACGCTGCACCGGGAAAATGAATACGACTTTATAAAAAACAACATAAAATCGCTCATTGACGAAAAGAACGACGTGAAAAAGGTCCTCGATACGCAGGATAAAGTCATAAAGGAGAATTGCCTGGTGGCACTGCTCAATGGCAAAAGGCAGCTGGATACCGAAGTGACGACAATATTTAAAACGCTTGGTATTTGCACGGTCACGCAGCATTTTCTTGTTGCGGCAATCAAGATTGAAAATGTGGAAGAACTTTTCAGCGATGTCAGGAATATTGACGACATCGAGCGGTATAAAACCTCTTTGTTTATTATACGTAATGTTCTCGAGGAACTGTTTGAAAATGAGCACATGTGTGAAGTGATTGATGAAAACTATATGGTAATTTGTCTTCTCAATCTGACGGAGAAAGATGACCTGTCAAACGTGGAAAAGGTATTTTTAAAAACAAAG
>CABSKZ010000501.1 GCA_902478395.1 uncultured Eubacteriales bacterium
ATTCGTGACTTGGGAAACACTGTCATTGACCGTTTGCATGATACTGTCCGGCAAGTTTAGATTCTGATCTTTTTTCTCCGCCGTATCTGGCTCCGTTACTTCCCCGCCAATTACATTTTGCACATTTTCGGTTACGTATGTACCAATCACGCTTTTTGAGAGGAAATCCGAAACCACCGGATATAAAACGAGGGCCAATATCAAAGAAATCACGATAGAAGACAACCCCAGAACGGATTTCACCAATCCATTATGGACACCAATCAGCACAAATACCAAAACAATAACAGCCGCGACAATATCCGCCAGATACATCTTCACGCCTCCTCCTGCCTATCCGACATTCAGCATCACCGCGCCGGTTGCCGTGATGCCGACCGCTGCGCTGCTTCCGCCGAAGAATTGAAAATCCCTCAAATCGATACCGGGGCTCATTTGAAACTTCTCCACACAGGCTTCGTTTAAAATCGATATCGTTCTGTTATTACTGACGGCAATCGTTCCGTTCCTGCAATCCAAAAAATCAATGCCGTGCGACAGGGTAAACTCACCCAGTTTGTTTCCTTTCGGGGAATACGACTCGATAACCGTTGCATTTGCGGAAACACCGTTTCCAGAAAAAGCGAGGACCAATAAATCACCGTCTGCACAGAAGGTCAGCAATTCCCTGTCTCCGTAGTCGATTTCTCCGATTTTCTTGCCGTAGCCGTTAAATATGTACACCGCTGTATCGCTGATACAATAGAGGTTATTTCCACTGTACTTGAGGGAGGAAAAAAGCATATCGTCATACGCTTCGTTTGCAAACGGCTTTTCCTTTGTGATATTAAACATAATGATGTTGCTTTTCAGCGTTCCATTGTCCGTGTTGAGCGTAGAAACAAAAATGTCCTTGTTGTTGTCTGAAATATCCGCAGCAACGACATAAAGGCCGCCCGAATTCCATTTAAACAGTTCTTCTCCGGAACGGCTGAGTACAATCACAGAGCATTTATGCGCGTCTCCCTTTGTCACAAATATGCTGTTCCCGCCGGAATTGACCGCCGCAATGATAATGCTTTCATCAAGCGTCAAATCCCTTTCCTTTTTGCTGTTGTTAAACAGATAAGCTTTTTTCCCGCCTTTATCCGCAAGAAGAGCAAAATTTCCCCGGGAAGAAACAATCGGATTTGACATTGGAAGAGAGAGATCCTGTTCCAACTCACCGGATGAATTGGATATTTTCGTATTTTCCACACTGAAAAAATAGAGGGCGTTGTCTGTCACCGCGTGCTCGTAAGAAATGCCGGGGTCCAGTTCGAAACTCAGTTCATGTGTAATATTATTTTCATTGACACGAACCTGTTTTTCCCCGTTTGCTCCGCCATAATACAAGCTGGCGGCAACGTTTGCCAGCACAACCACAGCAACGACCGCGAGTACGACCAGCACAATTATCCAGATTTTTGACTTCTTTTTCTTTCCATAAATCGAATAGGTACGCATGGCTGTTCCTTTCCAATCATAACGAACTCAATATTACTGTACATCCGAACAGGTTTTCATACGGATTGGTTAAAAGTTTTTTGTATTCGCAGGCTCGCGCCTAGCCTTTATTTCGGAAATCCCAAAATATTTCACCGTCCGGCATTTCCTACAAGGAATACTCTACCCGTTCCAGCACAAGTCCCTCCGGCGGCGCTGTAATTCCAGCCTGCCGGCGTTCCTTTGAAGCGATAATCTCTTTGAGTCGTTCCGGCTCGATATCGCCGCGCCCAATGCTGACCAGGGTTCCGGCCATAATTCTTACCATGTTATATAAAAAACCGTTTCCAGTGACCGTCATTTGAATGATATTCCCGCTTTTCTCTAAATCACAGCGGTAGATTTCCCGTTCAAAGGTTTTTGAGGTTCCGCCTTTTGACATGAATGCGGTAAAATCATGCAGTCCCAGAAAAGATGACGTAGCTTGCTGCATTTTATCAAAATCAAGCTGGTAGGGATACCGCCATGTAAAATTCCGGGTAAAAACTTCTCCGTATGAGGAATTATCGATACGGTAAATATAGGTTTTGCGCTTTGCGTCAAACCGCGCATGAAATTCGTCCGGACAAACCGCAATATCTTTCAGGCGGATGTCCCTGTCCAGCAGAGCATTAACAC
>CABSKZ010000502.1 GCA_902478395.1 uncultured Eubacteriales bacterium
ACTACCTCATTCGATTAAATTTTTACATTATATAATGTAAATTTTACATTATATATAAGCATTTGTCAAGTATTTTCACATTGTATAGGTGATTTTAGCACATTGACGAAGCATTTTAAACAAGATATAATGTACCAAAAAGGAGGCGGTAGTATGGCGATTCATTGTAGGCTATCAGCCATTTTGGGCGAAAAGCGGATGAAAATGATTGAATGTTCTCGTTTATCCGGCGTGTCAAATAACACAATTGTTGCGATGTACCATGACCGCGTGACAAAGGTGAATTACAGTGTTCTCAACCGGCTCTGCGAAGCCCTTGATTGCAATGTGAGCGACTTGTTGGTCCATGTTCCCGACAAAAAAACGGATCAAATATCTCAATAAATTGTGCTTGCTGAATCACTTTCCATTTTAAAAAGACCTGTTGTGACAAAGGAGGCCGCTGCATGGCGATTCATTGTAAACTCTCGCGGATTCTGGGGGAAAAAAGAATTAAGGTTGCGGAGCTTACCCGTATGACAAAGGTATCCGAAACAACGCTTCATAATATGTACCATGACCGTGTGACAAAAGTAAACTACAGCGTTCTAAACAAGCTCTGCAAAACGCTTGATTGCGTAGTAAGCGATTTGCTCGTTTATGAGCCGGATGATGAAGACAGCAAAAACCGCGGGAAAAACAGCGGCATCTGAAAAAACTGTTGTATTTTTGCACGCGGCGGACTATAATAGCAATAGCGCTTTTTATTTTGTGAGGTGATGGTGTGTTCCGTTTTATAAAAGAAGAAATCCGTGCGATTCAGGAGCGCGACCCGGCTGCGAGAAATGCTTTTGAAATCTTTCTCACCTATTCCGGGCTTCACGCGGTTTGTTGGCACAGGCTTGCGCACTGGCTGTACCGAAAAAAACGCTACACGCTGGCCCGCTGGATATCCCAGTGCACCCGTTTCTGGACGGGAATTGAGATTCATCCAGGCGCGGTCATCGGGCACGGCCTGTTCATTGACCACGGAATGGGGGTCGTTATCGGGGAAACCACCGAAATCGGCGACAACGTAACCATCTATCAGGGCGTAACACTGGGTGGAACCGGAAAAGAAACCGGAAAGCGGCACCCGACCATCGGCGACAATGTGATGATTGGCAGCGGTGCAAAGGTGCTTGGCCCGTTCTGCGTGGGGGCGAACTCCAAAATCGCGGCGGGAGCCGTGGTGTTAAACGAAGTGCCCGAAAATTCGACCTGCGTCGGCGTACCGGCGCGGATTGTGCGCATCAACAACGAGCGTGTGGACTGCCGGACGCTCGACCAGATACATATCCCCGACCCAGTTTCCATGGAGCTGTGTAAATTGCAGGCACGGCTGGAAAAGCTGGAAAAAAAGCTGAATGCCAGGCAGACGGACGGCGCATCAGAAAAGCTGGGAAATGAAGAGATAGAAAAGGAGACAAAGCATGAAAATTTATAATACGCTGACCAGACAAAAAGAAGAATTCGTTCCGATTGAACCCGGAAAGGTGCGGATGTATTCCTGCGGGCCAACGGTATATAATTACTTTCACATCGGCAACGCGCGGCCCTTCATCATTTTTGACACCCTGCGCCGTTACCTGGAATACTGCGGCTTTGACGTGAAGTTTGTGCAGAACTTTACTGACATTGACGACAAAATGATAAACAAGGCCAATGAGCTTGGAATCACGGTGAAGGAACTGGCAGACGAATTTATTGCCGAATATTTTACCGACGCGCAGGGGCTTGCCATTCGTGCTGCCACCGTCCATCCAAAAGCAACGGAAAACATCGACGCGATTCTGTCCGTCATTCAGACGCTGGTGGACAAGGGATATGCGTACGAAGCGGCAGACGGCGTGTATTTTGACACGCATCAATATGAGACATACGGAAAACTCTCCGGACAGCCAATGGATGAGCTGGAAGCCGGTGCGCGGATTGACGTAAACGACATCAAAAAGCATCCGGCGGACTTTGCTCTCTGGAAAAAGAAAAAGGAAGGGGAACCCGCCTGGCCCAGCCCATGGGGAGAAGGCCGTCCCGGCTGGCACATCGAGTGTTCCGCCATGGTGAACAAATACCTGGGTGAGACCATCGACATCCATTCCGGCGGGCAGGATTTGATAT
>CABSKZ010000503.1 GCA_902478395.1 uncultured Eubacteriales bacterium
TCTTATTCTATCACTTTTGGGTGTTTACTCTCTGCACTTCTATGATATCCCTCCAGCCGATGTACGGAAAAGACAACCACGATGCCGAACACCTTCATAACGATTCCTATTACGGACAGCGGGATGTCGGCGCCGTACCGGGAGGCAGGTCCGGTAAGAACGATCATGTTGTTCGCCACACTGATGATAATAACAATGGCCATTTGGGTGATAAAGCTGGAAACGCCCAGCTGGCAGAGCTTCCGCGTCAATCCGCCCTCCAGCCGGAAGCTGGATGCGCAAAACCGAACGGATTTGGGACGCCGGAAATACAAGGCGGTCATACTGCAGGAGGCAATCTGGCCCAAAATTGTGGCAATCGCCGCACCCTTCACCCCCATATCCAACCGAAAAATTGCCACCGGGTCCAAAATCAAGTTTATCACCGCGCCTAAAATGGTAGCGGCCATCGAATAGCCAGGCGCGCCATCGGCCCGGATCGTGGCGTTCATGCCGGAGGAAAATACATAAAATGGAATTCCGGGCAGGATAATATGCATATACTCCCGGGCATAGGGATAGCTGGCCTGCGTCACCCCAAACAATCTCAGAATCGGATCGGTAAAGATCCGTCCCACAATCATCAGCAGGATGCCCACCGTCCCGGTGAGTACGATTCCGTGGCCGACACACTTGTGCGCATGTTCCGTGTCTCCGCTGCCCAAGGACAGGCTCAATTGAGCGGCACAGCCATCCCCCACCAGCAGCGCCAGCGCCAGGGCGATTACGGTAAACGGATACACCACGTTGGTCGCCGCATTGCCCAGGTATCCCACGCTTTGGCCGATAAAAATCTGCTCTACCATGTTGTACAGCGCCGAGACCAGCATCGACAGCACGCAGGGTACCGCAAAGCGCGGCAGCAGCTTGGCAACCGGTTGTTCGGCCAAATCGGAATTGTTGGTTTCTTGCATTGAGATTCCTCCGCTCTTAGGGTAAGCGCAAAAAAGCAGCGTGTTCCACCGCGGCAATGGCCGCCGGCAGATCACACGCTGCTTTTAGCTGGACTTACATCTACATTTTCTTGTCTGGTGCTATTATAACGCAGAGGCCCCGCCGGATGTAAGCAAAATCGTTTCGTCGGATATGCCAATTTTCAGCGGCAGAAACCGCTTGCGGCAGGACGTTTCACTCATGCTCCAGGTCTTGCGGCGCTGTGCCCTCGCCATCCGCCTGTATCGGTCCCACAGCCGCTACGCAGCGGTTGATCGGAGTTCCCAGACGGTGGAACTTTTCCTCATAATCGGTCATCACGCCGCAGATGCCACCAGCATGCAAATCCCGGGTGACTTCGGAAAGAATGTAGCCTGACCGCGGGAATTGAAACAAGGACCACTCAAAAAGGTCCCGATTATCCGTCTTAAACTGAATCGTCCCCCCTTCCGGAAGCACCTGACGATAGCGCATCAGAAAATCCGGATGCGTCAGCCGACGCTTGGCGTGGCGGTTGGACGGCCATGGATCACAAAAATTGATGTAGATCAGGTCCACTTCACCAGGAGTAAAGTAACTGGACAAATCAGATGCATCTCCATCTACAAAAAACACATTTTTCAAACCCATCGCACATACCCGCTCCATGGCGATGACCATGGCGTCCGGTACCCGTTCCACAGCGATAAAAAGAGCCTGCGGATTGGACGCCGCCGTCTCCGCTGTGAAGCGCCCTTTTCCGCACCCCAGTTCCAAGCGCAGCTCTTCTGCCTGCGGCATAAGAGTACGCCACCTCCCCCGCTGTTCTTCCGGCTCCCGAATCAACACCCCTGCACAGCGTTCCATCCGCGGTATTAAATTAGGTTTCTTTCTCATCCTCATTCGTCTTGCTCACCTCGCAGCGATTATCATATCAAATTATTTGAACACTTGCAATCCCACGAAATATCGTCTATAATGGAAAATTGATATTACATTGTTGAAAGCAACGGTGAAACAAGCAAAAGTCAAATATCGGTGTGTAGCGCAGTTGGTAGCGCGCTTGCTTTGGGAGAAACCGCCCGGGCAGTTCCACAATTTCATATCGGGGTGTTGCGCAGTTGGTAGCGCGCCTGCTTTGGGAGCGTGAAGCCCAGGTCCGGGCCGTAGCC
>CABSKZ010000504.1 GCA_902478395.1 uncultured Eubacteriales bacterium
GAACTGGAAACACCTTTGGAAAATATTATTTTAAAGGCATTTCAAATTAACTCGAACAGTATGTTTAAATATACGGATTTGGAGAACGCGAAGATTTTTGTCGAAAACGACGCGACGTTGATTATTGACCCGTCGGGTTATTTTGAATATAAAGCACTGGAGGGGAGCCGCGGCTTGTCTATTTCACAAGGAATGGACAAGTCCAGTTATGACATCTATGCATCTACGACGCTGGCGGTTGATTTTGTTGCCGCACTCTGCAACAGCATTTCAGGCGATTTGCTAAGCCGTATGCGTATCAGTTCAGATGTTGTGGAAAATACGGGCAAACAGGGAAATTACCTGATTACCTTTGACCTGTATATCGATGGGATTCCGGTTTTGCAATATAACGAGGAAACGCAAAAAACGGACCATACCATCGTAATGGAACTTGATAATGGCTATTTAAAATCTTACCGGCAGTATTTAAAAACGTATCACTTTTCCGGGAATTCGAGCGGGATTTCACCAGTTATCAACGCTGTGGACGAATTAATCAGCTTTGCCAGCGAGGAGAAGCTTCCGCTTCGCGTAAAGCGGATTGGCGTTTGCTATTTTGACACGCAAGCCGAAACGCTGCCGCAAAAATGGGAAGTTGATGTGGATGGGGTTACCGAAGCAATCACAATAGGATGACGGGCAGGTGACGGTATGAACTGGGACAGAGCAAAAACAGTCTTGATTTTTTTGTTTTTATGTATTAATATCTTTCTGTTGCTGGTGTTGTTGTATACAACGCAAAATACGCGGGTGATTCCCAAGGATGTGATTCAAACTGCAATCACCGTTTTAGAGCAGCGCGGGATAGCTGTTTCAGAGAATGTGATTCCGGAGAAACGATTTGAAAACGCGAGTGTCGACATGAAAAATATCTTTTCCGATCCGGATGTTACCGCAGGCCGGTTGCTGGGTGAAAATTACTCGTGTGAGGAAACGGATTCTGAAACGCGGTATAACCTGGATAAAAAGCAAATGATGCCGGAAGAGGGAAGTATTCAATATCGGAATGAAAAAAACGTGCAGCCTGTTGACGAAAAGAACAAGAAAGATATCCTTGAAAGAGTATTGACGGAACTGGAGGCCATGGGTATCTCGGCAGAAAGTCATTTTGTGCTCGGTGAGTCTGTAACAGACGGGATTTATACGGTCAAGCTGGGGCCGGTCTATAACCGAATCCCAGTACGGGGGATTGTTCTGGAGGTTCATTCGGATGCGGAAGCCATTATCGAAATGTCAGGTAACTGGTTTGAGCCGAAACGGAAAGAAGTGGATAAGCAGGAGGCCCTGCTGGATGTTACATCTGTTCTTGTGAATTTAATATATATTCAGGATACGGACAATATTAGGATTACTGAGATTGGTTATCAATATTGGGTGGCGGAAGAATATCTGGGAAATAAATCTGTCTCCGCCGTTCCTGTTTATGTGTTTGGAGCCGACAACGGAAAGCAATACATGTTTGACGCAAGAACAGGGAAATATATCAATACAGAATTTTGACGGCGTGAAGGAGCAGGATATGTTTGTAGATAAAGCAGAAATAACCATTCGGTCAGGGAACGGCGGAAACGGACTAGTATCGTTTCATAGGGAAAAATATGTGGCAGCTGGCGGTCCGGACGGCGGAGATGGCGGCAATGGCGGCGATATAATTTTTGAGGCGGATGCCCAGCTTTCCACTTTAATGGATTTCCGTTACCGCAGACAGTACAAAGCTGGCAATGGCGAGGACGGAAAAGCCAAAAAAGCAACTGGAAAAAACGGAGAAAGTCTGGTTGTCCGCGTGCCCGCTGGTACGCTGGTTCGCGATATGGAGAATGGAAAAATTATTGCGGATTTGAAGCGGAGCGGAGAACAGTTTGTTGCAGCGCGCGGAGGGCGCGGCGGATGGGGAAACGTACATTTCGCAACGCCTACCAGACAGGTTCCAAAATTCGCCAAACCTGGCCAACGAGGCGTGGAAAGGGCCATTTTGCTGGAGTTGAAGTTGCTGGCAGACGTCGGCCTCGTGGGTTTTCCGAATGTCGGAAAATCGACATTGATGAATCTGCTTTCAAAAAGTGAAGTCTTTGCAGAAAAC
>CABSKZ010000505.1 GCA_902478395.1 uncultured Eubacteriales bacterium
AAAGCAGGAACGCCGAAGGGCCTCTCCGGCAATCGCATGGCTGCGAAGCCTTAATGAGGCACCCGGCGCGCAAACCGCTTGCGCCGGATTCTCCCTAAAACAGGCGTTCCTGCTTCTCAACTTCTGTTTATTTATCGCAATAAACTCCCAAAGGATAATGCGGTATCATATTCTCTCTCAGCCACTCCAGCGCCTCAACCGGAGACAGGCCCCAGTTCGTCGGACAGGTGGAAAGAACTTCAACCATGGAGAAACCCTTACCGTCCAGTTGCGTCTGAAAAGCCTTTTTGATAGCTTTCTTAGCAATATTGATGTTTTTTACACAATCGACAGCTACACGCTCGATGTAAGCTGCGCCGTCCGTCGTTGCAAGCATTTCGCTAACGCGAATGGGGTTTCCCTGTGTTTTTACATCACGGCCGTAAGGTGTGGTCTGTGTAACCTGTCCCGGCAGTGTTGTGGGAGCCATCTGTCCGCCTGTCATGCCGTAAATCGCGTTATTGATAAAAATAATCGTAATATTTTCACCACGCGCAGCCGCATGTACTGTTTCCGCAGTACCGATTGCCGCAAGGTCGCCATCTCCCTGATAGGTGAAAACAACCTTGTCCGGCAAAACGCGTTTAACGCCTGTCGCAACAGCTGGAGCGCGTCCATGCGCCGCTTCTATCATGTCACAATTAAAGTAGTCATAGGCAAATACACTGCAGCCAACCGGCGCAATGCCGATAGCCTGGCCTTCTATTCCAAGTTCGTCAAGCGCTTCCGCCACCAGCCTGTGCACGATACCGTGCGTACAGCCCGGACAGTAGTGCAAATTTACGTCACAAAGAGCGTGAGGTCTTTTAAATACCTGTTCCACTACCTGTCACCTCCTGCAATTTCTCTCATTTTACCAGCGATTTCTTCTGGATACGGGATGTTTCCGCCCGTTCTTCCATAGAAATGGACAGGAATTTTGCCGTTGACAGCAAGGCGTACATCCTCAATCATCTGGCCCATGCTCATTTCAACAGTCAGAATATCCTTTACCTGCCCAATATATTTCTGATAGGTTTTCTCTGGGAAGGGCCAAAGGGTGATTGGCCGAACCAAACCCGCTTTAATCCCCTCAGCGCGGAGTTCTTTAATCGCATTTTTCGCGATTCTGGACGTAGAACCATAAGCGGTAATCATATATTCTGCGTCCTCCATCATATATTCTTCCGCCTTAACTTCATGTTCTTTAATATATTCGTACCGTTTATTTCTCTCATGAATCAACTTTTCTAAATCGTCTGGATTCATGATAAGGGAGTTCACAACATTGTGTTCCCGTTTCATTTCCGTACCGGTTGTTGCCCAGGTTTTCTCCGGGACCTCACGCCCCTTGCCCAGTTCAAATTCAACAGGCTCCATCATCTGGCCCAGCATTCCGTCGCCGATAATCATAACCGGCATCCGGTAAGTGTCCGCAATATCAAACGCTTCCGCAGTCATTGAAATAATTTCCTGCACGGAGTTCGGAGCCAGGACAACCAGCTTGTAGTCGCCGTGCCCATGCCCTTTTGTCGCCTGGAAATAGTCAGACTGTGCCGGCTGGATTCCGCCCAGTCCCGGGCCCGCGCGCACGATATTGACCACTACGCACGGAAGGTCAGCGCCCGCGATATAAGAAAGCCCTTCAGCCTTCAGGCTGATACCAGGGCTGGAGCTTGACGTCATAACTCTTGCGCCAGCACTTGCAGCGCCATACACCATGTTAATTGCCGCGACCTCGCTCTCCGCCTGTAAAAATACGCCCCCGATTTTCGGCATCTTTTTTGCCATATATGCGGAAATCTCGGTTTGGGGGGTAATCGGGTAACCGAAGAAATGCCTGCAGCCAGCCATAATCGCCGCTTCCGCAATTGCTTCATTCCCCTTTACCATTACCTTTTCTGCCATGTATTCCACTACCTTTCAGCTAATGATTTCGATGATTTTACTTAAACACCTCGATGACGCAGTCCGGGCAAATCGTTGCACACATCGCGCAGCCGATGCACTTTTCCATGTCTATAACCTCCGCAGGACGGAAGCCTTTTGTGTTCATCTTATCCTTCGATACGCCGATTATTTTTCTGGGACAGGCGGTAATAC
>CABSKZ010000506.1 GCA_902478395.1 uncultured Eubacteriales bacterium
GTCCTTCCTTTAGTCTGGCAAAAAAGCCTTTTTTCTCCGGCTTTGAAGGCTCGGTCTCAGGCTGTACAGTTTCTTCGGCAGTTGTTTCATCAGGCACACTCACCTCAAAGATTGTTTCTTCCATTGCCGGTTCATTCTCTAAACATATTCGCTGCGCTGGCGACCCCTGCTTTTCATCCGCATCAGATGCTTCTTCATTTACCGATTCGCCGTCTGGCAAAACAGCTCCCACATTCTCGTTTGAAGCTGTTTTTTCCGCTTCAGGTTCTTCAGACCTTCCGTCCGGCATCTCATCTGCATTGCCCGTACCCATTTCTGCTTCTTCCGGAACATCGATTCTTTTGGCCTCGCCGTGGATAATTTCCAGCTCTCCAAAATCCTCTTCCAGTTCTTCCGCCTGTTTTTCCTGTTCCTGAAGTTCCTGCTTTTCTTTTTTATTTCTACCAAAAAGTCCTTTAAACACTTGCTCACCTCATCTTTGGCTGCTATTTCATGAAACCGTTGTCTACTTCATGTTTTTTGTTTCTGCCCATAAGCTCCATAACCGCCTGTCGCGGGTCTTTATTTTCAAATAATACCGAATAGGCCTGCTCGGTAATCGGCATTTCCACATTCATTCGTTTTGCGAGCTTATATGCTGCTTTCGTCGTATAAACACCCTCGACCACCATCTTGACTTCCTGCATGGCCTCTTCTGCTGACGCCCCCTGACCGATTAAAATACCGGCACGCCGGTTTCTGGAATGCATACTGGTGCAGGTAACAATTAAATCTCCCATGCCAGAAAGACCGGAAAACGTCGCAACATCCGCACCGCATGCAACACCCAGCCGGGCAATCTCTGACATGCCGCGCGTCATAAGCGCCGCTTTTGCATTATCGCCCAGCTCCAAGCCGTCGGACATTCCTGCGCACAAAGCAATGACATTTTTTAATGCGCCGCCAAGTTCTACGCCTACCATGTCCATACTGGTATATACCCGGAAAGTATCGCACATCAGCAAATCCTGTAAATACTGAGACAGTTCTATCGTCCGCGCCGCCACAACATTAGTCGTTGGCAGTCCCCGTCCAACCTCCTCCGCGTGGGAAGGGCCGGACATGACCGCAACCTCGGCCTGTGGAATGGCTTCCTTGATTGCGACGCTCAACCGCTTTGGTGTTTCCTGTTCCAATCCTTTTGAGGCGTTGACAATGATTTTCCCTTTTGGGACAAACGGCGCAAGCTTTTCTGCAGTCTGCTTCACCGCTTTGGACGGCGTAACCATAATGATAGCCTCCGCTCCGTCCGCGGCTTCTTCCAGGCTGTATGTATACCGGATGGAATCGGCGAGCGGAACACCGGGCAGGAATTGTTTGTTTTCTTTATCGTGCTGCAGCCGCTGGGCTTCTTCCTTCATGTAGGACCACAGCATGACCTGATGCCCCTGTTTGGCAAGCAGAACGGCAATTGCCGTTCCCCATCCACCGGATCCTATTACTGCGATTTTTTTACTCATAGCCATCACCTTTCCAGCCCACAAGATATATACGCCGTACCTTACCGTGAGCCGGATAAGGCCGCATCCCGCAGAACCAATATGTTAAACGCTAAAAAGCAAAAACTTCTGTTCTAACTCATTTTCCGTCTTTCTTTTTACCCACGTCCAGCTTCGATTCCGTTCCGCTCATCAGCCGTTGTAAATTCGCCCTGTGCTGATATATCGCTAGCCCTGCAATGATAATCGAAAGCGCGATATAATAAGGCACATACGGTTCCTTATTATTCATATTAAGCGCAATCACGAACAGCGGGTATAAAATTGCGCCAATAACAGACCCCAGTGAAACGTAGCGTGTAACTGCCATAATCAGAATACTGATTACTACCAGCATTAGGCCAATGCGGAAATCCAGTATCAAAATCACAGCAATGGACGACAGTACACCCTTTCCGCCGCGGAAACCGAAATAAACCGGGAAGTTATGTCCCAGAATAGCGCCAAGCCCTGCAAGGTATTGGCAATAGTAAAGTGTATTCAAGTCGGACGGAAACAGCATTTTTGCAAAAACTGCCGCAAGCACCACCGCAAGCACCGACTTCAGCAC
>CABSKZ010000507.1 GCA_902478395.1 uncultured Eubacteriales bacterium
TTCCATGACAAACGCACTTGCCTGTGGAACAATTTTGATGTTGATGACAGCTATGACCAAAACAACAATGACAACTGCAGCCAGAAAATAAATCCAACCTTCCATTTATTCTTCCTCCTTTAATACTCTTTCTACGATGATTTTTACACCCCGGATTTCTAATACCCTGATGAGTTCCCCCTCGTCGATAACGCTGTCATCCGCTGAACGGGCCGTCCAGGTTTGGCCTAACACATTGGCCTGCCCGCTGGTGCGGAGATTGTCGATCCGCTGTGTAACTTTCCCTGTCTGGCCAATCACCCGGTCCGCATTTGTTTTTTCCGCCTTCTTATTCATCGCCTTGCGGGCCAGGGGTTTTGTCAACAGCAGCATAATACCGCTGACTGCCACAAAAACCAGAATCTGCATCCAAAGCGGCAGACCGTTGAGCGCAATAATCATTGCGGCGAGCGCACCGACTGAAAACCAGATACTAATTAACGCAAACGTGACGCCCTCAACGACGGCAAGAATCACGGCCAAAATCAACCAGACCAGCGCAGGGGCATTTGAAAAAAATGCTTCCAGCACTATAATCCCTCCTCAATATTCAATCTAGTTACTATATACCACGAAATGGCAGGTCTTAAACACATTTTCCCGTTATATTTTGGGTATACTACTGGCATGGGGTGAAGCAAATGAAAAAAATGTACATCACGTTGATTTGTTTTGTTTTTATTCTTTCCGGATGTAGTCAGAAACAAACGGAGATGGCGAAAAAACCGCCAAATAATATTTTTAAAATGGAAGAAACCGCATCCAGGCTCTATGTAAATCTGGCACAGGAGGTCAATCGGCAGGAAATGCCAAAAGCTGCTGCAGAAGCGGACAACAACAGTCTGGATAAGTCCAGGGACATTGAAGACAGCAACTCTTATAATAAGGGGAAGGGTGTGGCATATGCAGACGAATCTGGAATGCAGGACAATACGCCTGTAGAAGAAAAACAGGATGGCGACGCGTCAAGAGAGAATCAGACAAACAAATCCGGCCAGACAAAGGACGGACAGGATGCAGTACAAAGTACAACTGAAAAGAACGAAGACGCGGTAAATAAAACGCTTGAAAAATCCTACTTTTCTCTGAAGGAACTGTTTCGTTTATGGGAAGAGATGCAGGTGAAGCTCGTGGAAGGCGGCATATCGGCGGAACAGGTAACGGCTCTGGATGAAACACTGAATCAAACAGGATATATGCTGAACAGTCAAAACCTGAATGGCGCGATGGAGAGCATCAATGACAGTATGCTGGTGATCTCGGAGATTCTTGAATCTTATGACCAGAGCGGAAATGCAGATATGCTGCGCATGGAATATTATGTGAACGAAATCGATATCTGTTCAGGCAATATGCAGGAAGTAAACAATATGATACAAAAACTGCGGGGATTATTGGAAAAGCTGGAGGAGAGGGAGACTGCCGGGTATCAGGATAAAATTGATTCCTTCCGCATGGCGCTGAATTCTTTAGAAAATGCGACAAAATACAGTGACGCGCAATTGATTAAGCTGAAAACCGGAATTTTGAGAAATGACGTCAAAGCGCTTAAAGCGTTAGCGGGAGATTAACCGAATAAAAATTGTGAGATTGCAAATACTACAAATGGTAATTCTAATTCTAACAATATGGAGGGAACAGCCATGTCATGCGCATGTAAAACTGAGAAACCCTTGCAGGGAGTTGCCTGCTCCGTTATAAACTGCGAGTACAACGGCGGAAACAACACCTGTGAGGCTTCCAATATCGAGGTCTGCACCTGTGACCCGATCCAACAGTGCAGTGTACAATGTAAGACCTTCAAACCGAAGGCCGGAAGATAAAATAAACCCGGAAAGGATATCCTTTCCGGGTTTATTTTATCTGTATTTTCAATCTCCTGTAGGAGGTTGATGTACTATAATTTTATAAAAAGACGGTATGAGGTCTTTTATTAGCGTATACTGTTAAACAGGTCTGCAAACTCTTGTCCACCCATTTTTTGAACAAAAACTTCCCCAACGGCTTTCAGCAAGATAATGTGGATTTGGGTGCCTGTGCTTTTTT
>CABSKZ010000508.1 GCA_902478395.1 uncultured Eubacteriales bacterium
CAGATTGGATAATACGCAAAAGCTGTTCCGTGTCGGCAACATCGGTTTTATATCTCTTGCCGTCAGAAGATAGCATTTTCAGTTGTACGATTTTTTCGTACAACTCGGTTGCACCCTCTTTTTTCAGCTTTCGTTTTAAGTCGCTCCAATATCGGCGCGGGTTTTCTGTGCCGGTCAAAACGGAAATCACGTCTACAATAGAAAAATACCATTCTTCCCGTTCCGCGTCCCACGCAGTACGGATTTGCTTATCTTCAAATAGCTGGATAGCGTTATTGTCTTTTATCTCGCTCATAACTATGTTACCTCTCTTTCACAGGGGATAAGTTTATTTTACTTTATCCGCAGTCAAAAATCTACCTGTATCTACATTTTCAGCGTTCCGATTTGCAGGTTGCCAGTATCTTTTCCGCTGGCGCTCGGCCTCTTTGCGGCGGCGCATCCGTTTGGCGCAGGCGGCACAGTATTTGGCCCGGTTTGACTTCGGTGTAAACGTGGCCCCACACTCACAGCAGCGTTTCACTTCGTCCCTGTCTTTGGTGATCTCCGCATACAGGGCCGCGTCCAGCGGGAGGACGGCGATCTTAAACCACCGGCACAGCAGCGAATAGGAAATGCTTTGTACGCAGACACATTCCTCGCCGTCGTCCAGCAACAGGCAGTTGCCGTTACAATAATTGCAGCACTCATGCGTCAGACGCCGGGCCTTGCAGTATTGGGGGTAATTCATTCTCGGTATGCTCATATTTCTTGTGTCCATTCCTTTCCCGGCGTCACCCGCAAAATGCCGTCTACATTCTGCTTGATGATGCCGTATTCCTGCATCTGCTTTTTCGCTTCGCCGTACTGTTCATACAGCCGTTCCTTTTCCTCGGCCAGCCGTTTGTACTCGGCTTTCAGGGCGTACAGATCAGGGAGCTTTTTCACTCCCTGTCCCTTTAGGGCCTTTGCCGCCGCTTCATAGAGAATCAACGTGCTTTCATGCTCACGCCGGAATTTTGCTTTGTCCTTTGCCTCCCGGTATTCCATAGCCACGGGCCGGAGCTGCTTGTAGGTGGAAATGTTCTTTATCAGCACCGCCATATCCGCCAGCCGGTGTTCCATTGCTTTGAGGGCAGCGGCAGCTTCGTCGCTGGCGGCGGTGATCTCGGCCACCTTACTTTCCAGATCTGGATAAGTGTCTATCCCATGTTCTGTCAGGAAGTTCAAAGTCTTTGCGGCCTGCTTCAAGTTGTGGAGCTTCGCCCACTTTTCATAGCCCGCCGACTGCTGGGCTTTGATGTTGTTTTCCAGATCAATCCGCAGAGAAATTCCCTTGCGTTCTTTGGGCGCTCTGGTGATAACGCGGCCTTTAATACGCTCTTTGATAGATTCCTCGGTATAGGCTTCCCCCAACGTCTTGCAGCGGGTAAAGCGTTCCTGTCCGGGAGCGCGAAAAGAAATAAATTTGCCCGGCTTGATCTCATAGCCCTGCGCCTGCATGAGCCGCAGGAAATCGTCAAAGTCTTTGGCCTGCGGGATGGCGGCGTCAATGGCCGCTTTCAGTTTCGCTTTCCAGCTCGTCCCTTTCCGCTGGGCATCCCACTCGGCATAGCTCTTGCCCTTGCTCTGGCCGGGCTTTACCACGGACAATCCATTTTCCTTACACAGCCTGTCGCTGGTACGCCGGATATAGGCATAGCTCTGTTTGTTGGAAATGTACTTGCGCTGATTCACCATATCCACGGCGCAGAAAATAATGTGATTATGGACGTGGCCCTTGTCAATATGGGTAGTCAGCACATAGGGGTATTTCCCTTGCAGCACTTCGTCGGCAAGCTGCCGCCCGATCTCATGGGCCTGCTCTGGCGTGGCCTCGCCGGGAGCAAAGGACTGTATCAGGTGATGGGCCAGATTGTTGCCCTTTTGATACGCCTGCGCCAGCAGCATTTCAAATTCAATGTCTGCTGTTTCATAGGAACAGGCAAAGGAGGACACCAGCATTTTGTCGTCGGTCTTGTCCGGGTTCTCAATGTAGTCAAGGGCTTTTTTCAGCGTTGACTTGATAGGATGTATCTTTGTAACTGCCATATCTGTGCCAG
>CABSKZ010000509.1 GCA_902478395.1 uncultured Eubacteriales bacterium
GCTTTGCACCCAGCCCGCGGCGTAGGAGGGAAATGTCAGGGCCAGGGCGGCAGTGAAGGCCAGGGAAGCGGCCGCCAGTTTCTTAAAGTGTTTTTTCATAATCGATCTCCTTTAAATTTTTAAATTTTGGGCTGTGGGTTTTGCCGCAGCCTGTTCGTCTCATTTATTAGTACCGGGTTCCCGGCCGCAGGTTTTAATCATTTCAGAAAAATGTTCATGGCTTTCAAATTCTCTCTGCACCACGTTCCGGGTGAAATTCATCGCTTTCACGACGTCTAAAACATGTTCCTGGTAATCCAAAGAGGTTGCGCTCGCAAGGGTCAGTATCTCGTCGGCCAGCTTCGTATCTCGGGTCATATGGGTCCATCCCCTCCTGGAAAATGTTTTTATAATACTTAAATAATGGGAAATATGTATTGTAAATACATATTAACACATAAAAATAGACTTGTCAATTCAATAACACTGGATTTAGAATACAGTATTGTATTGACAATACGTTTTTGCCATGGTACACTTCCGGTATGGAGGAGGTGTGGTCATTTTGAGTATCGGTTTACGGTTAAAAGAAGCGAGAAAGGCCCGCGGCATGTCCCAGGAACTGCTGGCGGAGAAAATAGGCGCCTCGCGGGGCGTTGTCACCAACATCGAACACGACAAGGTTTTGGAACCCCAGCCCCTGGTGGTCAACGCCATCTGCGACGTGCTGAAAATCAACCGCCAATGGCTGCTGCGCGGCGACGGCCCCATGGATGAGAGCGGGGAAGCCGGGCGCAGCGCTAAGGTATTATCGGAAATATACACGTCGGTGAAGGAGCTGTCCGGGGAGGAGCAGCAGTTTATCCTGGACATGATTCAGACTTATATCAGGCACAGGAGAGGGTGAGAGTCCGGGCAATTCTACTGGGCGGAGTATTCCTCGGGATTGAGTGCCGGGCTTAAAAATTCTTCTGCAAACAGGTAGAACGTGGAGGGGATATAGCTCGTGCGTGCGCCGTTTCCTGTTAATGTGAGGTCAAAGGTGGTTTCGTTCAATATTAAACCGCTGATTTCGTTGGTGCCATACTCCCAACGCTCCAGATCCGCCAATCCCTGGGTTATCTCGGCAGCAGCGGCGCGTTCATTTTCGTAACTCAAAATATTGGGCGAGAGGTAGATGTTTGCCACCTCCCTTACCCCGGTTCCATCAAAATGGTAGACAGTGCAATTTAAGTCATAATGGGCGATGGTCGATAAAATAAGGCCGTTGTTTTCGTTGATAAGGTTACAACTCTGCAGCAGATCAGCCTGTTCAAGATGGTCGGTGTAGTACAAAAGTTCGCAGTATTGGGTGGCAAAGTATTGGCCGCGTTCCACCAGAACCTCAAATACACCGTCCTGATTCAGGTCAACCACGCTGAAACCCACGGGAACAGCCGGATCGTCGTCCGTTGTATCTTTGGGGATTTTTGCATATTCCGTCAGCCTTTCCCTATATGCCGCCAGGGCCTTTTGGTTCCGCTCTGCTGTTGCGGCGGCTATTTGGGAGAGGCTTTTTTTCTTTAGTTCGCCGCCGGTCATATAGAAAAGCGTATCGCTGTGGATAAAAAATTCATCCACATTCTCATCCATCAGGACGGTGGCTTCATGGTTTGAGATGCGGCACAGCCTGTAACCGGAGGTCTGAACGCCGCCTGCGGTGGGGTAGCGATTGCTGCGGAGAAAATAGACCTCCCCGTCCGCCGCCTGAAGCTTAAAAAATTCCGGCGAGTAGCCGTAGGAATGGTTGATGTTTTCCAGGCCGTAATTGTCCCTGGTATCGGTTGCATACCCGTCCGGCGGAACTACCAGATTGGTAAGCTTTATCAGATTTCCGTCTGTGCGTTCAGAATTTAAGGCGCTGAGGTAAAGCCCGGAATCTGAAAGGCAGAGGCTTAAGGGCGCGGTAATATCCAGGGAAGCCACCGGAGATTCGTTCAAAACGCTCCCGTCCGCCGCAGCGATCAATAAAAGCTTGTTAACGGAAAAACAAAGCGCCATATCGTCCGAAACGGTGAAGCCGGTTAGGGCTTCCGGGCCGTCGTAGAG
>CABSKZ010000510.1 GCA_902478395.1 uncultured Eubacteriales bacterium
TTCCGTGATAGTGATGATCAGCACGACCAGCACAAAAATGCCTGCAATGGTATGCCATTTGTAGTAGTACCAGTAATTTTCCCACCAATTTCGAAATTCTTTTTTCTCTTTCTTCATCTACAAACAAACCTTTCCTGCCCTAAACGGCTGTATTCTGCCTGGTTAATTGGTTAAGAATTAATGCATCGGCTTCATGGTCGGGAACAGAAGCACATCGCGGATGGATGCTGCGCCCGTCAGCAGCATAACCAGCCGGTCAATGCCCATGCCCATTCCACCTGTCGGGGGCATGCCGTATTCCAGTGCGGTTATAAAATCGTCGTCCATCATGTTTGCTTCCTCGTCGCCCGCTTCCCGCTTGGCAACCTGGCTCAAAAAGCGTTCCTTTTGGTCAATCGGATCATTCAGTTCGGAAAAAGCGTTTGCATATTCTCTGCCGTTGATAAACAGCTCGAACCGTTCCGTGTATCCGGGTTCGTCCGCCTTGCGCTTGGCCAGCGGTGAAATCTCAACTGGATGCCCAGTGAGAAAGGTCGGCTGAACTAGCTTCTCCTCTGCAAACTGTTCAAAGAACAGGTTTAAAATATCGCCCTTGAGATGATGCGGCTCGAACTCTACATGATGTTCCTTTGCCAGCGCTTGTGCGTCCTCCAGTGTTTCCACGGCATCAAAGTCCACTCCAGCATATTTCTTCACGGCATCCTTCATGGAAATGCGTTCGAACGGCTTGTCCAGATTCAGTTCAACGCCGTCGTAAGTAATTTCCCCAGTACCGAGCACCGCATGCGCCACATGACGAATCAGGTTTTCTGTCAGGTCCATCATGCCGTTGTAATCTGTGTATGCTTCGTAAAGCTCTATCAGGGTGAATTCAGGGTTGTGTCGTGTGGAAATACCTTCGTTGCGGAAAACGCGGCCGATTTCATAGACCTTCTCAAATCCTCCTACAATCAGGCGCTTTAGATGCAGTTCAAGAGCTATCCGCATATACATATCGATGTCAAGCGTGTTGTGGTGGGTGATGAACGGCCGCGCCGCCGCACCGCCGGCAATGGTGTGAAGGACAGGCGTTTCCACCTCCATAAAGCCAAGGGAGTCCAGATAATTACGTATTTCTTTTAGGATCTGGGTGCGTTTTACAAACGCATCTTTTACTTCGCGGTTCATAATCAGATCTACATACCGTTGGCGGTAGCGTAAATCAGTATCCGTCAAGCCGTGAAATTTTTCCGGCAGTGGCAGCAGGGATTTTGAAAGCAAAGTATAGCTGGTGACCTTTATTGTCACTTCCTCAGTTTTGGTTTTAAAAACCTCTCCCTCAGCACCGATGATATCCCCAATGTCAAGCTTTTTGAAAGCATCATACTGCTCTTCTAGCATATCTTTTTTTACAAACAGCTGGATTTTCCCGGCCGCATCCGCCAAATCGCAGAACATGACCTTCCCCATGCCGCGCTTGGACATCAGCCGCCCTGCAACGCGAACGGTTTTGCCCTCCAATTCGCTATACTGTTCTGTAATGTCAGGCGCAAGGTGTGTTTTTTCATACTTCACTTCGCAGAACGGGTCTGTTCCCGCGTCCTGCAATTCCTTCAATTTATCTCTCCTGATTTGCAGTATCTCATTCAAATCAAGCTCCGTTGTATTCTGTTCTGGCATGTTGTTCCTCCTATTTCTTGATGTACAGAGTTTATTATACACTAAAGAAGGAATTTTGTAAAATACTATTTCGAAAAATTCATAAATAATTACCAATTCCGTAAAAAGAGGAAAGAATATATTGATTTTTTGTGATTAAATGATATAATATTGTAAGGTACATTTGTTTAAATGAGAATTTGTATGTTGTTTTTTATAGAACGTTGAAATGAGAATACAGGCATAGGCCACCTATGCCAACGTTAAGGCGGTGTAACAAATTTGGAAAAAATAGTGGTTAAGGGGGGCAACCGCCTCAGCGGGGAGGTTTGCATCAGCGGCGCAAAGAATGCGGCTGTTGCCATCATTCCCGCGGCCATCCTGGTAGATGGCGTGTGCGTTATTGAAAACGTTCCGAAC
>CABSKZ010000511.1 GCA_902478395.1 uncultured Eubacteriales bacterium
ATCATGGTGAAGGCATGCGGAATGTTTCCTTAATTTATGGTGATTTCTACTATGCAGAAGCGATTTTTAAGCTTTTAGGCGGCGAAAGCCTGTTTTGTTGATATCATGTAAAAAATTAACACTTGCTTATAATATATGAAAAGCTATATTTATGAGATGCTGTAATATGGCAGACCTCATTTTGAAAAAGACCGCTTTTTGAGCGGTCTTTTTGATTGTAGCACAATTTGTTCCAGTGCGGGAAAAGTCTGAAAGAATCTTTTGTAATTTCATAGCATAAACGTTTTGGATGCCGCGCGCCATAGACATCTGCTTGCATAAAGACTGCAGAGAATCAAAGGCGTTTTGAGCGCATCTGCAAGCGAACATGTACGCCAAGCGTATCTTTTACCTGAAAGGACACGCTTGCGAAAATGAGGGGAAAGGAAGCGGGCAGTTGACTTTCATTTACAAAAGAACGTCGAAGCAAAGCGAATTTTGCTCCGACATTGACGATGCGAATGAATTAGATACGTCTTATTGCGAGATAGGGCCCCACAAAGCCTAGGGCTTTGTGGGATAAAGGGGGAACGACGGAACGGGACAAAGTCCGTTCCGTCGTGGCTAAACTGTCCAAAAATGATACCCCTGCGCCGCAGGCGCACTCGTGAAAAGTTGATAATAGCACAGCGGAGGCGTGATGCCCGCGTTTACAAGGGCATAGCCGCAGCAAGCGAGACTTTTCACGAAAGAGAAGGGACGATGGAGCACGTGACTGATTTTTCTTTGAGAAAAGAAAAATCGGAACGGAGCAAAGTCCGTTCCGTCGTGGATTCACCTACCAAAAAAGATACCATATCTTCCGGCGTAGGCCGGGGCCCCCCACAAAGCCCAAAGGGTTTTGTGGGGAAAAGGAGCGGCAGTCGGCAAAGCGACGCCGTTTTTCGTGCAAAAAACGGCAAGCCAAAAGGCTTGCCGCGACGTGGCACCCCCGACCAGAATCGAACTGATAACTAACCCTTAGGAGGGGTCTATTATATCCATTTAACTACGGGGGCATATTATTTTATTTTCAATACGGCGGAAGGTTTTTTCACAGCTTGAAAAAGGATGGGCTCCCTTGATAAAAGACCGCCCAAAACCACTTCTGCTATTTTACCACAAAACAAAAAAGATGTAAATAGAAAATTATCAAAATTTCAAAGAAAACGGGATATGGACGGGAACTCCCGCCCATATAAACCTATCGTTTTCAAATTTTCTCTTAATAGATTTCTTTTGCATCCTCCGGCAGCTGCCTAATGTGTTCCAAATATGGCCGAACCTTCTCGCCATATTCTGGCACGGCAGTCCCCAGACGCGCAGCGACTTTTTTCGTTGCCTTATCAAACAGGGCACAGGCAGCAAAAAGCGCCTCCCAAGTGTTGTTATAGTCTCCGTCCGAATAGGTACTCAGCAGAGCGTTCCAGTCCTCTGCTGACAGATATCTCTCTAAATATTTACCGCATTTTCCAGCACTTACGGAAAAGCCATGTTCAAACCCAATCTGCCATTCAAGCATCTTTTCCAGCATATCACGCACATACAGATCTAAATGGCGTTTTGCATATGGCAGTTCATGCCGCCAAAGTCCCTTCGCCACATAGGTCGCCACCCACCAAAACTCGTTGCAGCAATCGTCAAAACATCCTCCCTCCGGAGGCATAATGTGGTAATCCTTATCCGAAGGGGCTGGAATTTCTGGCAATGCATCATCCTTATCCAAAAGAATAACCGTCAAATGGTCCTCGCGTATGTATTCGTCCATCTCCTCGATAGGAATCAGCATTAGGTCAATCCGCGTCCCGTCCTCAAACAGCATGAGGTAAGTAAACCGGTCTCCCAGTTCCGGCGGAAACAGCGCCATATCCTCCGGTGTCTGCATAATAAGACGCTTTCCAAACACATCTACCCACGTTTTGTCCCGCAGATACGGCTCCATATCCGTGACCAAATAGACTACATCATAGTCGCGAAACATATCCTTTGGTGCATTCGGATTGGTTCGCGACCCGTTCATGCATAC
>CABSKZ010000512.1 GCA_902478395.1 uncultured Eubacteriales bacterium
GAGGAATTCTTGTTTCAGTGTTATTTGAAATACTTAAAAGAGATGAAAAAGGACAAGTCTAATTTGTTTGGTCGTTTTGGCCTTTTCAAAATGTCATCATCATATATCGTTTTGCTGGTACTTGGACTTTGCTTTGTTTTCATTTTTGTGTTATTGTCATTTTTACGTTCCGATTATACAATCTATTTTGCCTTAACATCGTTCCTATGTCTCTTTTTGCTATCACGATATACCGATTACATCAGAATGGACAAAAGCGTTGCAAGGCTTAGCATATACAAAGCAAATTGTCGCGCACTTGTTGACTGGATGCTCGAAAACTGTGAAATTGAGCTGGATAATAATCTGCTCGAACGTCTTATTCCAAGGCTCGAGCGTTTGGCGGAGGATGAAAAACAGAAGGAAGAAAAAAGCCAAAAACGAATGGATGATATGCTGCGTCTTGTACTGATTCCCGTAATCCTTTCGACTCTTACGGAGATCATAAAGGATCAAAACTTAACCACTGTAATCAGCTATTCGATTGCTGCATTAACCATCTTTTTATGTTTTGCATGATTGAGCAATATGGTTTGCAGATGCAATTTTTCTTTTCCAGACAAAGAGCAGAAAAACTGCGGCTTTTCATCTCCGACCTGCGAAGCATATCTGACATGAGAGGACGGATTATTAGGCCGGAGAATGGTTTAGAAAAGAGAAATACAACGATTGTCTTGAAACGTGCCTGCCGCCCTTCGCAGAAAAAAACGCAGCGTTCGCATCGTGGATTGCGTTGATTTGTTTTCGGCGTTGCTGTACAAGGTGGGGGATTCGGCCAACGGCCGAACGCCTGCCGGCCACGGTTTTCCAGGCGGCGCAACACCAGTCCGCGGCCTTTGAACAGCGTCAGTCCGGCGGAAGCCTGCGCAAAGGCTTCCGCCGGTTGGGAGGGCGCCGCAGCCGAGCGTTCCCGCCGAGCTGGTCAGCAGCACAAGGCCGGCGGGCATTGACAGTCCGAGAAGTCTTCCCGTGGATTTTATCCGATTGTTTGTGATTGGATTGGCCTTCGACCGTACGATGACATACATTATTGTTTCCCGCTCTTGAATGGCTGGCTATGGAAATACAGCCGGAAGCCGAATTCTTTGCGATAAGCAGCATCAGAAGCAGCGCCACGGTGCGTTTGCTGTAAAAACGCCGTGTTTTTCCGTCGGCGGGTATAGGCTGTAAGTTTCCCTCGCGAAGTTCGGGCAGCCGTTAAACAGTCCGCCGGGCTGTCCGCGGCGTCCGGCTCGATGAGAACGTCCAGCCGCGCGCCGGTCATGAGCCGATAATTTTACGCCCGTCGCGTATGGCGCCTCAAAGGTTTTTCTATCAAAAGGTGTCTGTAAATCATTTTTACTCCTTTCCCGATTGAAAAATTCCGGAAAAATAGCCGCAATAGGCTGCTGAACCCTTCATTCATATTATGAGCCCTTGCGCTGCGTCAAAATCTTTTGGACAGGCATTGACATCCGCTTCCGGTTGTGCTAAAATATATATGTCTCTTGCTGTGCCCGCATCGCAAAGACGGCAGGCCGACAGAACGAAAGTACGTAAATTTGGAGGATAGAGTTTATGAAGCCCATTAAGACACTGGAAACCAAGAACCTTTGCGAAAGCGCCAAGAAGGGCGGCTGCGGCGAATGCCAGACTTCCTGCCAGTCCGCCTGCAAAACGAGCTGCGGCATCGCAAACCAGCAGTGCGAAAACAAGAAGGACAGCAAATAACAACCGAAAATGCCGCCGGAATCGGGCGGCATTTTTACATAGAACGGATTCTGGATTCCGGAGGAATTTCAAATGACACACTGTTATAAGCTCGGCGGGCTGAACATCGTGCTGGACGTCTGCTCGGGCGCCGTCCATGTGGTGGACGACCCGACCTTCGACATCATCGAAAGATACGAGACGGAGTCCCGCGCGGAGATTTCCGACTTCATCCTGCATAAATACGCGTCTGACGGCGAAGTTACCGCACCGGAGATCGAGGCGTGCTTCGAGCAGCTCGAGGC